>NZ_CAJJIC010000011.1 GCF_905187505.1 uncultured Mailhella sp. | reverse complement strand
CATGATGTCGGACCGGAAAACGACGGGCAATCTGGAGCCGGTCCGAAGACGCCCGGTCCTGAGAGGGGCGGGCAGCGTTTTTCCAGAGGGGGGATGCCGGGGTCCCGGAGGGAACAGTCCGCCACTTTTCGTGCCTGATCCTGCTGAGGCCTGCAAAGGCTACGCTCCCGGACATGGTTCCGCCTGAAGGAGCACTTCTGAAAACGATGCGCGCCTGATGCCGGTGTCTGATGCCGCCCATGAGAAGCGTCGGGGGGAACATTAAGTCGGGCAGTGTCCGTGATCGGGCCTTTGCTCCGTCTCATGGGGCGCTCAAGGCGTGTTTTGCAAAAACATGGGGGACGATCCCCGGACATTTTTCAGAGGCTCTTTTTCGCTCCTGTGAACGCGCTCCGTAGAGCGACACTTTTTCCGGTAACAAGAGTCTCCACATCGAAAAATCGGTGATCTGCTTTTCGGCTCATGAAGGACCGCAGCCATTTCAAGGAAGAGCTTTCGCCCGCAAATATGGCGGGACTGCTTCATTATGTCGAGGTATGACTTTTTCAGCTGTTTTTTGCGTTCAGTCCTGCTGTATGGAAACGGCAATCAACAGCGACGATGCACTTTGGGGAGTTCCGGAATGCGCAGATGGGCCCGGGCGATGTTTTCAACATGTCGTTTTTGAAGGATGGGGAAAAAAAGCTGAAGAGAAGGCGGCATTGTTGCGCGGGCATTATTTTTTGATTAAGGTCATTGGACTGCTATCTAATTTGAGTCATTATTCTTTTTCGGATCTGCTCCGGCGGGGAATGGACGGAAACTTTTTATGAGGAACGTTGCATGAACATTGTTTCTTCTGTGGTCGAGGTTCGGGCGCAGGTAAAAAAATGGCGCAGCCAGGGCTTGAGCGTCGGGCTTGTGCCGACCATGGGATACCTTCATGAAGGACACAGGAGTCTTATTCTGCGGGCCGTCGCCGAAAATGACCGCGTCGTTGTCAGTGATTTCGTCAATCCCATCCAGTTCGGTCCGAGTGAAGACCTGGAGAGCTATCCCCGCGACATTGAAGCGGATGCCCTCCTTTGTGAGGGGGCCGGAGCGCATCTTGTTTTTCATCCCGCTCCCGAGGACATGTACGCTCCTGATTTCTGCACCTATGTGGACATGAAGGAACTGACCGAAGGTCTGTGCGGCAGAACTCGTCCCACGCATTTTCGAGGCGTGTGCACGGTGGTGAGCAAGCTTTTTCATATCGTTGCCCCGGACAGGGCCTATTTCGGTCAGAAGGATGCCCAGCAGCTGGCGGTGATCCGCCGCATGGTGCGTGATCTTGATTTCGATATCGAGATCGTGGGCTGTCCCATTGTCCGTGAAGAAGACGGCCTGGCAAAAAGCTCCCGCAACACCTATCTGAACGCGGAGGAGCGCAGGGCGGCGGTGGTGTTGAGCCGGGCCGTGAAGCTCGGCAGAAGCCTGATGGAAAACGGCGAGAGAAAAGCTTCCGTCGTGCTTGCGGCCATGAGGGAGCTTATTGAAGGCGAACCGCTTGCCCGTATCGACTATGTGGAAATGGTGGATGCCGTGTCCATGCGTCCCGTGGACGAGGCTCACGGAAGCGTTCTGTGCGCCATGGCCGTGTATGTGGGAAAGACCCGTCTCATCGACAATTTTATTTTTGAAGGCTAGAGCATGCTGCTGACGATGCTGAAGGGCAAAATTCATCGGGCGGTGGTGACGCAGGCAGAACTCGAGTACGTGGGCAGCATCACCATCGACGAGCAGCTTATGGAGGCGGCAGGAATTCAGGAATATGAAAGGGTTCAGGTCGTCGACGTGGACAACGGACAGCGCCTTGAAACCTATGCCATTGCCGGTGAGCGAAACAGTGGGGTGGTATGTCTGAACGGTGCGGCTGCGCGGCTGGTGCATCCGGGAGACAAGGTCATCATCATGGCCTATGCTCTCATGCGGCCGGAGGAGGTGAAGGCCTTCAGACCGAACGTCGTTTTCGTGGATTCGCTCAATCGGGTGGTCCGTGTGGCCGACTATGAAAAGCACGGCGGGCTTGCGGATCTGTAGCTGACCTGCCATGAAGGACAGAGGCCGGACATTCCGCCGAAAGTGTCCGGCCTTTGTCGTCACGGAGATGACATATGTTTTTTTCAGGCGGCTCAGTATGCTGCTGGGCGGACATATAGGCCTCATCATACTGTTCTGTTCCGTTCTGGCCTGGATGTTTCCTTTTCTTTTTGCCTGGACGGTGCCGTACACCTCCGTTTTTCTTGCCGTCATCATGTTCGGCATGGGACTCACCATTGAAGCGCAGGATTTTCGGGCGGCCTTTGCCCGTCCCAGGGCTCTTTTTGCCGGTTGCGCGGCGCAGTTCACCGTCATGCCGCTGATTGCCTTTGCTCTGGCGAAGTTGTTTGCACTGCCGGCGGATCTTGCGCTCGGCGTTATTCTGGTGGGATGCGCTCCGGGAGGAACGGCGAGCAACGTCATTACCTATCTTGCCCGCGGCGACGTGGCTCTTTCCGTGGGCATGACGGTGGCATCCACGCTTGTTGCACCTGTCGTGACGCCGCTTCTTGTATATGTTTTTGCCGGAAACTGGGTGGATGTGTCGTTTTGGGCCATGATGACCTCGGTCATGAACATCGTTCTGCTTCCCGTTGTTGCCGGACTTGTTCTGCGTCGCGCGGCACAAGGCTTCGTGCGCAGCGTCGTCCCCTTCTGTCCACTGGTGTCGGTACTCGGCATCGTTCTGATCGTGGGCGGCATTATCGCCGTGAATGCGGAAAAAATTGCCGAAAGCGGTCTGCTGGTGCTTTTGCTGGTCTTTTTGCATAATGGAGCCGGGCTTGTCATCGGACTCGGCATTGCGTCTGTGCTGGGCCTGAGCTATGCCGGAAGAACGGCCGTTTCCATAGAAGTGGGCATGCAGAACAGCGGACTTGCCGTGGCCCTGGCCACGATCAATTTTGCCTCCAGTCCTCTGGCCACGCTGCCGGGCGCTCTGTTCAGCGCATGGCAGAACATTTCGGGTGCGCTTTTTGCAGGCTGGAGGAGAAGGGAACGGGCAAAACTCGGGGAACCCCCGACAGAAGCCTGATGTGTCGACTGCGGCACATACGGGCGACAAGAGGAAAGAGTATGCGCGGAGCGTTCAGACAGGCCGACCGTGAGGCGTTGATAACGCTGGGGCTCTATGTGTTTTTTTTCGTGTGGTGGACGGTGTTCGCCTTCGGACTCGGTTCCGGCGACCCTGAAGAGTACAGCTACGTATTCGGTCTGCCCGCATGGTTTTTCTACAGCTGCGTGCTGGGCTATCCTGTCATGACGGGTATTCTCTGGATCGTGGTGCGGCGTTTTTTTGCCGACATTCCGCTGGATGAACCTGAAGATCGAAACGGAAAAGAGGAGAATAAGGCATGACCGTCGCGCTTGTTCCTCTCGTCGGCTATCTTCTGCTTACCCTGCTCCTTGCCATGTGGGCCCAGCGTCAGGCCGGAAAGGGCGCGGGAAGGAGTTTCATCGAAGAATACTTCATCGGCGGCCGTACCATGGGCGGATTCGTGCTGGCCATGACCATCATTGCCAGCTACACCAGCGCGAGCAGCTTCGTGGGCGGGCCCGGCGTGGCCTATAAGCTGGGGCTCGGATGGGTGCTTCTTGCCATGATTCAGGTGCCTACCACGTTTCTTACCCTCGGCGTGCTCGGCAAGCGATTTGCCATTCTCGGCCGGCGCATCCATGCCGTCACCATCACGGACTTTCTTTATGCGAGGTATCGCAGCGACGCCATCGTCATTTTGTGTTCTTTGGCCGTGCTTGTCTTTTTTGCGGCGTCCATGGTGGCGCAGTTCATAGGCGGCGCGCGTGTGTTTCAGGCCGTCACCGGTTATCCCTATGAGGTCGGCCTTGCCCTGTTCGGCATTACCGTCGTCGTCTACACGGCGGTAGGCGGCTTCCGGGCCGTGGCCGTTACGGACGCACTGCAGGGCGTCGTCATGCTCATTGCTTCCGTGGTCATTCTTTTTGCCGTGGTTCGGGCCGGAGGCGGCATGGAACAGTGCATACAGACTCTGAAGGGCATTGATCCCGGATTGATAACCCCTTCCGGCGCCGGCGGCAGCATTCCCGCGCCCATGCTCTTTTCCTTCTGGATCCTGGTGGGACTCGGCATTCTCGGATTGCCTCAGACCACGCAGCGCTGTTTCGGCTACCGGGATTCGCGTTCCATGCATGACGCCATGATCATGGGCACTCTCATCATCGGCTTTCTGCTTCTGTTCATGCATCTTTCGGGCGTTCTGGGCCGGGCCGTCATGCCCGGACTCACGTCCGGCGATCTTATCATTCCTTCGCTCATTCTTGAGCTTCTGCCGCCGTTCTGGGCGGGGGTGTTCGTAGCCGGGCCCCTGGCGGCCATCATGTCCACCGTGGACACCATGCTGCTTCTCGTTTCGGCATCCATCATCAAGGATCTGTATGTGCGCTACAGGCTCGGAAACGATGAGTCGAAGATTTCGGCGCGGAAGATAGGACGCATGAGCTTCGGCTGTACGCTCGCCGTGGGAGTGCTGGTCTTTCTTGCCTCCTTCGATCCGCCGGATCTTCTGGTATGGATAAATCTTTTTGCCTTCGGCGGCCTGGAAGCCGTGTTTCTCTGGCCCGTCGTGCTCGGCATGTACTGGAAAGACGCCAACGCCACGGGTGCCCTGTGCTCCATGGCTGCAGGCGTGCTCGTGTTCGTGTTCCTTTCCGTTTTTCATGTGCCGCTCGGCGGCGTGCACGCCATAGTTCCGACCTGCGTGATTTCGCTGATGGCCTTCTGGCTGGGGAACAGACTGGGAAATCCCGTACCCGCCGAGGTGACGAGGCTTTTCTGGGAAGATTAGTCCGGCTGTCCGGATGAAGCGAAGGGACGTACTGGAGTCACGGCTCCAGCACGTCCTTTTTTTTTTGATTCGTGAAGGCAAGGTGTTCTCTCCGTGTTGTTCCTTGGAAAGAAGCTACAAATAAAATTTGTAGACGAAGTCATGACCGGCAAAAATATTTGTTGGACTTGATGTTCCAAAATAGGCAATTCTAAGGGAATATACATGGTTGTCTCGGAGGACGCATGAGCATTGATTTTCGGGTAAGACCGCCCATTCCAAGCTATAAGACGGCGGAGTTTTACAACAACATTGAAGACGTCACTCAGCGTGCGGCCCGTTTCGGCATGCACATCTCTCCCTGTGCGCGCACGTTTTCCATGGAAGATCTCATTGCCGAAATGGACAGCTGCCACGTTTCTCAGGCTGTCGTGCCCATCAGAAAAGGCTGCGGGGGAAACAACGAAGATTTGCTGGATCTTTTTGAGCGCTGGCCCGGAAGGTTCATCGGTCTTGTGGGCATTGCGCCGCTCATGGGCATGGATCAGGCTTTGGAGGAGCTGGAGCGGTACGTGATCAGCGGTCCCTGCGCGGGCATTGCTTTGGAACCCGCCTTTGATCCTGAGCGCTGGAAGGTGGATGACGAGGGGGTGTTTCCTCTGTATGAGCGCTGTCAGGATGCGGGCGTGCCCGTCGTATTTACCTACGGGGGCATTTTTACTCCCGGCCTTGAATACTATACCCCTCTGGCCATGGACAAGGTTGCCGGAACGTTTCCGAAAATGCGCATCGCCCTCAGTCACGGCGGATGGCCGTTTGTAACGGAAGTATGCGAAATTGCATTCAATCGTGGCAATGTCTATATTGCTCCCGACATGTATATGCTGAATGCTCCGGGCAGCGGCGACTACATCACGGCGGCCAACGGACTGCTCTACGACAGAATGATCTTTGCCTCTGCAGCGCCGATCATTTCCATGGCGGACGCGGAACGGCACTGCCGCAGCTGCGGCGTGCGAGAAGATCGTCTTCCTTTCCTCATGGAGGAAAACGCCAGACGTTTTCTCGGTCTGTAGTTGTGACTGGAAGGCGTCCTTGACCGGAGAAAGGGGACACCATGAGACTGGAACAGCTTTCTTCGTTTCTTGAGCTTGCCAGACACAGCTCTCTGGCCAGCGCCAGCAGAAGCCTGCACATGACGCAGCAGGCCTTGAGCGCTTCCATAAAGAACATGGAGGCGGAACTCGGCGTGACGCTGCTCAGGCGTTCGTCACGGGGCGTGGCCCTGACGGCCGAGGGGCGGCAGCTTCTTGCCTTTGCCGCGGACGTCATGCCCCGGTATCGGGAGCTGACCGGCAGTTTTTCCTCGGCAAGCGCCGGACGCCTTCACGGTACGCTGCGCGTGTACGTGAACACGGCGTTCTATCTGGCAAGACTGTTCAGCATCGTGGAGCGCTACTGCGCCCGCTATCCCCGCGTGCGGGTAGTGACGTCGACGCTCAATGCCGGCGCCATTTGCGAAAGACTGCTGAGTCCGGTGGAAAAGGACACGTACAGCATAGGCATTCTCAATGTCCCCGGTACGCCCGAGGATCTGCTGACGCCTTCCTTCCTGGCGGAAGGCAGGCTTACGTTCCATCCGTTGGAAAGCGGCGGCTATCACGCCTGCGTGGGGCAGTCCCATCCTCTGGCAAGGCGTCGTTCCGTGTCGCTGCGCAGGCTTATCCGGGAACCCATCATCGGCGGGGCGGCCGATGAAATGTGCAACACACCCCTGTATTATCTGCTTTCCCCGTACGGAAAGCCCAACATCGTGCTCGCCACGACGTCGCTCAATCTCTGGAGCCATTCCATAGCCAACAACGTGGGCATAGGTTTTCTGCACGACATCTTTCTTGATGGTGCCGAGCCGTTCAGAACCTATCTCCAGGGCATAACGACCATAGACATACGTGAAAGCATGACTGCCGTGACGGGCTATCTTCTGAACGGGGAACCGGGAGACATACTCAAATCATTCATTTCGTTCCTCCCGAGAGGAAAGGAAGAGGAGACATGATCATGCACTCAACCGCAGTGAAATCCAGAGACAAGTACTGGATTCACACCATCATATATTTTCTGCTGACTTTCGGTTTCCGCTATGTTCCCTTTGACGGCATTTCTTCTTTCGGAATGTCCATTCTGGGGGTGTTCATAGGACTGCTTTACGGATGGACGTTCATAGGGTTCATCTGGCCCAGCATGATGAGCATCTTTGCACTGGGACTTTGCGGCTTTTTCAAGACGCCCCAGGATGCCTTTGCCAGCGCCTTCAGCAATCATCTCGTCATCTTCATGCTGCTGGTGCTGGTGTTTACGGCCTTCTGCGAAAAAAGCGGCATCAACAGGAAGATGTCGTGCTGGTTCTTGAGCCGCAAGTGTCTGGTGGGACGTCCCTGGACGTTCACGCTCATGGTGCTCATCGGTTCCTTCGTGGTGAGCTTCCTTGTGGACGGCAACGCCGTGGTCTTCCTTGTGTGGAACCTGCTCTACAGCATTTTTGAGGAAACGGGCTACAAAAAGGGCGAGCGCTACCCCGCGTTTCTCTGCGCGGGCGTGGCCATCACCGCGGTGCTGTCCTTCGGCTGCAAGCCCTGGTGCAACGTATGCATTCTGGCCATAGGAGCGCTGGAATCATCCTCCAGAGGGGCGCTCACGCTGGACTATCTGACCTTCATGGCCGTGACCATTCCGCTTTGTCTGCTTTTTGTGGTGGCGTATTTTCTTGTCATGAAATACGTGTTCCGCCCGGACGTGAGCAAGCTCATGAATCTTTCCGATGAATATCTGGAAAGCATGCGCCGCGAACTTAAGCTGAACTCGAAGGAAAAGATCGCCGCCGTGGCGCTTGTGGTGTTCATGGCGCTCATGCTCATTCCCAATCTCATGCTGGGGGATGCCGGAGCGCTGGGCATGCTCGGCAGGTTCAACTTTCTTTCCGCCGTGGCCGTCGTGCTCATTGCTCTTTGCGTCATGCGTCTGGAAGGTCGTCCCGTTCTGGACTTCGACCACTGCGCGCGTGACGGCATACACTGGAACGTGTTCTGGATCACGGCTGCGGCCATTCCCGTTTCCGCAGCCGTGAGCAGCGATGCTGCCGGCATTACGGCGTGGCTTGCTTCCGTCATGAGTTCGAGCCTTGAGGGAACCAGCGTCGTGGCTTTCCTGATCCTGTTTTCCCTCATCATCAACGTGGCCACGCAGTTCACGCACAACGTCAGCCTCGTGCTCATAGCCGTGCCCATCGGCTATCAGGTCAGCCAGATGCTCGGTCTCAATCCCGTGGCGCTCACGGTGCTCGTCATCATTGCGGCGGCATGCGCCTACGCCACGCCTGCGGCGTCCACCTGCGCGGCCATCATGTTCTCCAACGTGGAGTGGATCGGCGTGAGAAATGCCTTCAAGGCCGGCTCGTTTGCCGTGCTGGCCGGGCTCGTGTTCCTGTTCGTGTTCGGTTTTCCCGTCATCGGCATGGTGTACGGCTTCGGCATGTAGCGTCTGCCGCGGACGGAGTTTTTCCGTCCGGCAGACGGATTTCAAGGATGGTGTGATGATGAAGATTTTCGATATGCGTATTCGTCCGCCTTTCGGCAGCATCTGCGAGGGGATGTTCAATAATCCCGGACGGGAACTTTTTGAACCGGAATCCTTTGCCCGACGCTTCGGCATGACCATAGGAGAATCCGCGAGGCGGAAATCCATGGACATGTTCATAAAGGAAATGGATGAGGCCGGGATATGCGCGGGAGCCGTGCTCATTCGCCGCTCGACGGGCATGGACAATGCCGATCTTGAAAAGCTGGACGCGCTCTGGCCGGGGCGCTTTGTCGGCGTGGCGGGCGTGGATCCGCACTCCTCCGACGCGCTTGCCGACATCGACCGCTACGTCGTGCACGGTACGGCCAGAGCGGTTCTGGTGGAGCCGGGATTCTGCAGACCGGCCCTTCGGGCCGACGACAGAATCGTTTATCCCGTGTATGAAAAATGCGAGGCGCAGAACATTCCCGTGTTCATATCCTTCGGCGGATTCGTGGCCCCGGATCTCAGCTATACCGATCCCATGATCATCGAGCGCGTGGCGCTGGATTTTCCTGAGTTGAAGCTGGTCGTTGCCCACGGGGGATGGCCGAACGTGGGCGGCATATGCCATGTGGCCTTCGAGCGTGAGGGCGTGTATCTTGCCCCGGATCTCTATACCATGAACGTTCCCGGAAACCGGGACTATCTGGATGCGGCCAACTACCTCATTCCTGAGAAGTTCATATTCGGCTCGGCGTATCCCTGCGTGGACATGAGGCAGGCCGTGGCCTACTACAGAAGCTGGGGGCTTCGTCCCGAAGTCGTGGAAGGCGTCATGTACGGCAACGCCGCGCGTGTTCTCGGTCTGGAAGGGTAATTTTTTTCTTCTGTCGTAAAAAAGGCCGGCTTCCTCAGGGAGCCGGCCTTTTTTTATGGACGATCAGGTTTCGATGAAGGGCGATCAGGCTTTTCTGATGTCTTCGATGAGCGACGTCACGGCCTCTTCGGTCGTGGCCCAGCTGGTGCAGAAGCGCACGGCGCTGCGGGAGTCGTCCATCTTCTGCCAGAAGCTGAAGGAGTAGCGTTCCGCGAGCTTTTCGAGCACCTCGTCGGGCACGACGGGAAACTGCTGGTTGGTGAAGGAATTGTGGAGCAGAGGCCAGCCCTTTTCCAGAAAGGCCCGGCGCAGACGCATGGCAAGCTCGTCGGCCTGCTTTGCGATGCGCATATAAAGGTCGTCCTGAAAAAGCGCCAGAAACTGCAGGCCGAGCAGTCTGCCCTTGGCCAGCATGGCGCCGCGCTGCTTCATGAGGTATCGGAAGTCCTTTTTGAGCGAGGGGGACGTGACGACCACGGCTTCTCCGAACAGCGCTCCCACCTTGGTCCCTCCTATGCTGAAGACATCGCAGAGTCCGGCGTAGTCGGCGAGCGTGAGATCGTTGGCCTCGGACATGAGTCCGTAGCCCATGCGGGCGCCGTCCACGAACAGAGGCAGGGAGAGTTCCCGGCAGGCAAGTCTGATGTCCTCGAGCTCGGCCTTCGTGTACAGAGTGCCGAACTCCGTGGGGGAGGAAAGATACACCATGCCGGGCTGCACCATGTGTTCATGCGAGTCGTCGGCGTAGTGCGCGGCGCACGCGTTCCGGATCTGCGCAGCGGTGATTTTTCCTTCATGGGCGGGGAGGGCGAGCACTTTGTGTCCCGTGGCTTCCACGGCGCCGGTCTCATGGACGTTGATGTGGCCGTTTTCGGCGCAGAGCACTCCCTGCCATGGTCTGAGCGCGGATTCGATGACGATGAAGTTCGTCTGGGTGCCGCCCACAAGGAAGTGAACGTCGGCTTCCGGCGCGGCGCAGGCCGCGCGGATGAGGCTTCGGGCCTCGTCGCTGTAGCGGTCTTCGCCGTAGCCCGGCGTCTGGTCAAGATTGGTGGCCGTGAGAAGTTCCAGAATGCGCGGATGCGCGCCTTCTTCGTAGTCCGATTCAAAGCGAAGCATGAACGTCATCTCCTGTTTTCCAGTCGCTTCCAGCGGCAGATAACCCTTTCGGCAACATGGAATATTTCATAAATGGCAAGACCGAGCAGACTCATGGACAGGATGCCGCAGAACATTTCCAGCTGATCGCCGCGGCCCCAGGCGTCCATGATGAGAAAGCCGAGTCCGCTCTGCGTGGCGAAGGATTCCGCCATGAACAGCACGGCCACGGCCGTGCCGCTGCTTACCTTGAGGGCCGTCATGGCGCTGGGAAGGGCTGCGGGAACGAGCACGTGGCGGATGAGCTGGACGCCGGAGCCTCCGAGAGTGCGGAAGGCGTCGAGATAGCGTGCGTCGAGACGGCGTATGCCGTCTCTTGTGACCACGAGTATCTGATATCCCGTGGTCAGGGCGATGATGAGAATCTTGGACAGATCTCCGAGTCCGAACAGCGTGAGAAACACCGGCAGGAGCACGATCTTGGGCAGAGGGTAGGTAAGAAAGACCATGGGCGAGACGTAGCGGTCGATGCGTCTGCGGTATCCGAGCAGAATGCCGAGCGGAAAGGAGACGGCAAACGCCAGCGCCATGGCTGCGCCCACGCGCACGGCACTGCTTGTCGCGTGTCCGCGCATGACGGGATCCTGCAGGGAATGCGCCCATGCCTCGAGCACTTCCAGAGGCTCGGGCAGAAGGTAGGGGCCGAGCGCCCACGCGCCGATCTGCCAGAGCAGAAGAAGAGCGAGGAAGGCCACCGCGTAGCGGAAGAGAATGTCGAGCATCTTCATGGTCTGTCATTCTCCCCGGGGTTCCGGCTTTCGGGTGATTCCAGCGCTTCGCGGATCTTCTGCATGAGCATGAGGCTCTCTTCGCTGTTGCGGCACGAGACGTTGCCGAAGCAGGGATTTTCCAGCCACAGCGTTCTTGTGGCCGGGTGTCCGCCGAGCACCATGATGCAGCGCCCGAGAAACACCGCCTCCGCCACGTTGTGCGTGACCAGAATGAAGCTCATGCGGCGGCGCTGCCATACGCCGAGCAGCAGATTCTGCAGATGCTCGCGGGTGATGGCATCAAGCGCGGCAAAGGGTTCGTCCATGAGCAGCAGATCCGGTCGGGAAATGAGGGCGCGGCCTATGGCCACGCGCTGTCGCTGACCGCCGGAAAGCTGTACGGGAAAACGTTTTTCCAGCCCTTCCAGCCCGAGTTCCTTCAGCATGGAGGATACGGCGGCAAGGCGCTCCTTCCTGCCCGCGCCCCGGAGCTGAAGGGGGAGCGCCAGATTGTCGCGCACCGTTTTCCACGGAAAAAGTCCGTAGTCCTGAAGGATGAAGGTCGTGTTCCAGTGAGAAGGCCGCATGACACAGCCCGAATCCGCTGCGGCAAGTCCGGCAACAACGGCAAGAAGCGTGCTTTTGCCGCAGCCGGAAGGGCCGATGATGGCCAGAGAGGAGCCTTCGGGCAGGGAAAAGGAAACGTTGGAAAGAACGGCGTTTTCTCCGAAGTTCTTGCCCAGTCTTTCAACGCGCAGCACGCTTCCGTTCATTTCACGTCCTGAAAGACAATGTCGGCGAGGGCGGGCACGTCCTTTTTCAGCAGTCTGTTCTGCTTCATCCAGTCGGCATAGTGCCTTATGTCCTCCTCCGAAGGAAGACCGAGCGGCGTGAGAGGCTCTTCGAAGCGAAGCATGACATAGTGCTCTGCCGCCTTGCCGGAGAGCAGACCGAGTTTCTGCATCATGTCCTTGTAGACGTCGGGGTCGGCATTGATGCGTGCGGCTTCCTCGGCCAGTGCCGCGCGGAAGCGTCGGATGAGTCCGGTAAAGGCCTCATCGTTTTTTCCCGGTTTTTTCAGGGCGATGACGGCCAGCGGCAGGGACAGTTTCCGGTCGTCGAGAAGCACGCGGGCGCCCTGTCCCTCCACAAGGGAGAGCAGAGGCTCGGGCAGAAGGGCGGATTCTATTCTGCCGGAAAGCAGCATCTGGAGCCGGACGGGAATCTGACGGATGTCGCGCTTGTCCAGAGAACCGGTCGCGCCTTCCTGCTCGAGCAGAGAATCCAGCACGAAGTCCACGATGGTGGCGCGCCCGATGGAACAGGGTTTTCCCTTGAGATCGGCGAGGGTTCTTGCCGGAGAATCAGGCCTTACCGCCAGACCGAAAAAACGTGCGTTCGGCGAAGAATGGGACGTCGTGGCCACGATGACCTGCGGCGCGCCGTTTTCGTTTTGCATGAGCACGTTGATGATGTCGCCGAAATGTCCGTCCAGCGAGCCCGCCCGCATGGCGGCGCCGAGTTCCAGCGCACTCTGGAAGGGCACGATTTCCACATCGAGTCCGTGGGCGGCAAATACGCCGTCCTTCTTTGCGGCGTGAAGAATGAGGGAATCGGCCGCAGGAAGAGAGCCGATTTTCAGAGCGTCGGCGGCAAGGGTCGTCTTCTGAGAGAAAACGACGGCGAGCAGCATGAGAGCGCAGAGGGCGCGTTTGAGCATGGGCATGGCTGACCTCGTGAGTGTGCTGTGGAAGAATGCGGCATCAGGCATCGGCCTGAGCAAAAAGATCATTCTGCATGAAGTTTACGGTAAAGTCGACGGCTTCGACGGTGAGAGACTCGCAGACGTGCGGAGGCCCTGGGCGGGAAAGTCCCCCGGGCCGGAGTTCCTGGCAGAGCAGAGAGCCGAAGCGCGTTCTGAAGGCCTCGGCAAAGCGGAAGCTCATGGATTCCACCTCGTTGTCGGAAAGCCCTCTTGCCGTTCCCGCAATGCCGATGAAGATGAGCGCGCCTTCCACAAGACCGCACGGCCCGTGAAAGCCGCCTGCGCCGTGCATTCTGAGGACGGTGTGCAGGGTTTGTCTGGAGACGGGGGTGTCGAACGCTTCGCCAAGACAGGCAAGCATGGTGCCCGCGCAGTTCCAGTTGCGGCCGTGGTAAAGCTCGTGGACGCGTTGCGAGGTAGACGTCATGAATCCTTCCTTTGCAGGGCACTTCAGGCGCGCATCGCAGGAGCGTCTGAAAGCTCGGGGTTTCAGCTTGTTTTTCCCGTCTCACGGAAAGGCGCGGTGGAACGGTTTTCCACCAGATGATGGGAAAATTCCACACGGGTGATGTTGTTGGGCGCGTTGTCGCCGGTCATGCGCTCGTAAAGGATGTTGAAGGCGTTTCTTCCCTTTTCTTCAATATGATGCTCAACGGAGGTGAGACCGACGCTCCAGAACCGGGAGGCGGAAAGGTTGTCGAAGCCGCATACGCTGTAGTCGTCCGGGACCTTCAGACCCTTTTCTTCAAGAGCGTCGAGCACGCCGTAGGCCACGAAGTCGTTGACGGCCACGATGCCGGAAATGCCGTCGTTGCGCTTCAGGCATTCCATGGTGAGCTCGTAGCCTGTGCGGTGCTCTATGCCTATGTCGTTGAGCTCTTCCAGCGGCGCGATTTCCCGCGTGAACAGCTGTACCGACGTATCCGGTTCCAGAGAGTAGACGGCCCGTATGCCGTCGAGCCTGCGCATGCGTATGGCGTTGGCATCGTTGAGCGTGGTGGAGATGAAGGCGATGCGCTTGTGCCCGAGGCCGAGCATGTGCCGGCCGACCAGCATGCCGGCACTGTAGTTGTCGAGTTCCACGGTATCTACGTTGAGACTGGTGTTCCTGTCGCCTATGACGACGATGGGAATGCTCCGGTTGACCTTTTCCACGATGTCCACGCTCTGGGGCATCATGGTGAAGACCATGCCGGAAACGCCCATTTCCAGGGCCATGTCGAGAATTTCCCTTTCCTTTTCGGCGTCTCTGTAGGTGGTGAAGATGAGCGTGGATGCGCCGTGCTGTTCGGCGGACTGCTGTATGGCCTGCACCATGTTGGCATAGTAGGCGTTGCCGACGTTGGGGCTGACGATGAGCACGAGCTTTCTTGCGGACAGAGGACGGATCCTGCGCCGCACGGGCGTGCGGTATCCCAGAGCGTCGGCCGTATGCCGGACGTTCTGCACCGTGTCCGGGGAAAAGGACACGTCAGGCCGTCCGCTGAGTATCATGGAGGCGGTGCTCAACGATACTCCAGCCGCGCGGCTCACGTCTTCCAGGGTAATTCTTTTTTTCGTCGTCATGGTCGGAACTCCACGGAAAAGCTAACGGCTGGGGGAAATTTCGTCAAACGAGGGAAGAGAAGGAAGAGTGTTAAAATTTTAATAACTGATACGTTTTTTGCTGAAGATTTCATAGATTAATATTAAATTTTTAATTTTGAAAAAAATAATAATTCGCCTTGATTAATTGCTATAATAGTCGTAGAAGGAAAAAAATTGAATATGGCGGAAGGGGAATTTCATTAAAATTTTAATAAAAAGTTTCGCAGCGTATAATTAAAATTTTAATAAAGTTTACCTCAAGGCGCGGGAACTTTTCCCTCAATCTTCATCAGGAGCTTTTTTACTATGAGCACGCCCAGCAAAAAAGAAATCCGCAAGGTGGTACTGGCCAGCCTTCTCGGCGCAACCATCGAATGGTATGACTTCTTCCTGTACGGCGTTGTTGCGGGCATCGTCTTCAACAAGCTGTACTTCCCCACGGAAGACCCCTTCATCGGTACGCTTCTTGCCTACAGCACCTTTGCCATCGGCTATCTGGCCCGTCCCTTCGGCGGATTCGTGTTCGGTCATTTCGGCGACCGTCTGGGCCGCAAGAGCATGCTTGTGCTCACCATGCTCATCATGGGCCTTGCCACCATCGGTATCGGTCTTGTGCCCACCTATGCTCAGATAGGCATAGCCGCTCCCGTTCTTCTTCAGACCTTCCGCCTCTGCCAGGGCCTCGGCCTCGGCGGAGAATGGGGCGGCGCCGTGCTCATGACCTATGAATACGCCAGCAAGAAGGAACGCGCCTTCTATGCCAGCATCCCGCAGATGGGCCTGGCCACGGGTCTGTGCCTGTCGTCCGGCGTGGTGGCCCTTCTTTCCTGGGGGCTTTCCGATGAGCAGTTCCTTGCCTGGGGCTGGCGTCTGGCCTTCCTCGTGAGCGTCATTCTCGTCTGCGTCGCTCTGTATGTCCGCATGCACATCCTTGAAACTCCCGATTTCCAGAAGGCTCAGGAAAAGGCCAGTCAGGACAAGGCCAAGAAGACCCTGCCCATCGTGAAGGTATGCAGGGAACACCCCGGCAACATTGCTCTCGGCATCGGCGCCCGCTGGATCGACGGCGTTTTCTTCAACGTGCTTGCCGTGTTCGTCATCACCTATCTCGTGCAGTATGTGAACATTCCGCGCACCGAAGCCCTGTCCATGGTCATGGTGTCCGCTCTCGTCATGTGCCCGTTCATTCTCATTGCCGGGCATCTCGCCGACCGCTACGGCCGCGGTCTCGTGTACGGCGTGGCCAGCATTCTCTGCGGCCTGTCCATCTTTCCTTCCTTCTGGCTCATGGGGGCGAGCGAGGGCAACCTGTTCATGATTGGTCTTGCCATCATCGTGCCGATCAGCGTGTTCTATGCCGGGGTGTTCGGTCCTGAAGCCGCGCTCTTCTCCGATCTGTTCCCTGCCGACGTGCGCTACACCGGCATTTCCATCGTGTATCAGTTCCCCGGCTTTCTTGTGGCCGGCATCGTGCCCGGTCTCTGCACCTACCTCATCAAGATCGCCGACGGCGATCCCATCTACGTGTGCCTGTATACCATGCTCGCGGCCTTGACCAGCGGCGTGTCGGCATTCATCGTGCAGCGCAAGCACAACGCCGCCGTCCGTCGTCTCGGCGATGATGTGGAACACGTCTGATTTTCAGACGAGATCGTTCAGGCAACCGGCATACTATCGTGCATCTTTTTCCCGATTCCCTGAGGCAGACGCTGTTTCCTGTCCCGCGTCCGCCTCGGGGTGACAGACGGCGAGGACGCAGGCATGAATCATGGAGACGCTTCGGAGCGGTTCATGGCTTTGTCTGACGTTCGTGTCGTCGGTCCGTCCCCGGGTGACGGAGGGGAAACGCATCTGACCCGGAGGCGGAAGGGATTCCCCCTTCCGCAAGGAAACGCTATGCGCATACTTCAGATTTCAGACTTTCATCTTCGCGGTGACGGCAGGCTTTCGTTCAGGGTGGTGGACACCCCGAAATGTCTGGAGGCGGCGGCGAAGCACATTTTCGGACTCGCCCAGAAGCCGGACATGATGGTCATCACCGGCGATCTGGCCGACAGCGGGGACGAGCACGCCTACAGAATGCTTTATGAAACCTTTGCTCCGCTTCATCTTCCCATCTATGCCGTTCCCGGCAATCACGACAGGCGTGACAGAATGCGCGCCATTCTCAAGGGCTGGTGCCCGGAAAATGAGGAAACCGGGCCATGGCTGTGCTATGCCGTGGAAGAGGACGAGGTGCGCTTTCTCATGATGGACAGCATGAGCCCCGGCTCGCATTCCGGACATATGCCCGAACGATGCGCCGCGTGGCTGGAAAAGGAGCTGGCCCGCCGTCCTGGCGTGCCTACGCTGCTTTTCATGCATCATCCGCCGTTCGTCACGGGCATGGGCGCCATGGACGAGCCTTATGAGAACGTCGACCGGCTGCGCGGAATTCTGGAAAAGGCTCCCTGGGTGCGTCTGTGCTGCGGCCACATGCATCGTCCCATATTCACGCAGTGGGCCGGGGTGATGGCGCTCACCGCGCCCGCGGCTTCCATGCAGATAGATCTCGACCTTTCTCCTGAAGGCGGTGACACCTTTGTCATGGAGGCTCCCGGCTATCTGCTTCATGACTGGCGGAACGGCGCATGGAACACCCATGTCTGTCAGATCTACGGCACGCCTACCTATGCCGGACCGTATCGTTTTCTTGATTCCGTGAACCCCACGGAAGAATGATGCTGCCCTCGCGGCATTCAGCCAGTCCCCGGGCCGGAATGCCGCGTGCTATGTCAGGGTCCCCTGTCCCTGTCATTCCTCCTCGAGAAAGGCCGTCGCTTCATGTGAAGCGGCGGCCTTTTTCCGTCACTGCGGGGCGTTCGGAGCGCATGCACGCGCCCGTGCAGAATGATTTTCTCAGCGGCAGAGACCGTTTTCCGTGGCGGTGTTCCAGGGGCGGCAGTGGCCGAGATCGCAGGCACGTTTCAAGTCGTCGCAGGCTTCGGAGTTCTTGCCTTCAAGAAAGGCTCCTGCAGAGCGGTACACATAGATGAGAGGCTCTCTGGGGTTGATTTTTTCCGCATAGGCGAAATCGCGCCGGGCTCCTTCGGGCTGGTGCTGCTTGAGGCAGATGAGTCCCCGCGTGGCGTAGGCTTCCGCCGTGGGGGAAAGGCGTATGGCGCGCGTGGCGTCATCGAAGGCTTCGTTGAAGTAGCCGAGGTCGCTCAGCGCCAGACTGCGCATGAGATAGGGGGCGGGGTCCAGCGGATCGGCGGACACGGCCTTGTCCAGAAGTGCGGCGGCCTGTTCCGGGTCGGTGCATTCGCCGGAAGCCGTCCAGTATTCCATGGCCTGCGCAAGATAGCTCTGAGCTTCGGGAGAGACGCCGTAGGTGGCCTTGCGGTCGGGCTGTCTGACTTCGGCGGAGGGAGGCGTTTTTTTCTCATCCCCCGTGAAGGGAAGGGAAAAGGGCATCTTGCTGCATCCTGCGAGCATGAGAAGGGAAAGAACGCAGAGCGCGAGGTGTTTCATGATTTCTCCTGCAGAGTCTGTCGTGCGGGCGCCGTGGAACGGCGCTCCAGCAGGCGATGGGTGTATTCCATGCGGGTGATGTCACCGACGCAGCTGCCGCCGCAGATGCGTTCGTAGAGGATGTCGAAGGCGCTGCGACCTCTGGCTTCGGTCTGCTGCTCCACGGTGGTGAGGCCGACGCGGGCAATGCGGGAGGAGGAAAGGTTGTTGAAGCCGCACACGCTGTAATCTTCGGGAACCCTGAATCCTTTTGCCGCAATGGCGTCGAGCACGCCGTAGGCAATGAAGTCGTTGACGGCCACGAAGCCGGAAATGCGGCTTTTCTTTTTGAGGCATTCCAGAGTGAGCTCGTAACCTATTCTCTGTTCCAGATCTATGCTGTGGAGCTCTTCCTGCGGAGTGTAGTCCCGCGTGAACACCTGGACGGAACAGCCCGGCCGTTCGGCGTAGGTGTCCTTCACGCCCTGAAGACGGCGCAGGCGGATGGCGTTGGCGGCGTTCATCATGGCGGAGATGAACGCTATGTGCCTGTGCCCGAGTTCGAGCATGTGGCGTCCGATGATGACGCCGGCACTGTAGTTGTCGAGCTCCACGGTGTCGACTTTCGGGCTGGAGTTTCTGTCTCCCAGAACCACGATGGGAATCTTGCCGTTGACCTTCTCCACCTTGCGCAGGCTCTGGGGCGTGAGGGTGAATATCATGCCGGCCGCTCCCAGGGCGAGCGCCATGTCCAGGACTTCCTCTTCCTTGCGGGCTTCGCGGTAGGTGGTGAAGATGAGCGTGGAATAGCTGTGTTCCTCGGCGGCCTGCTGTATGGCCTGCACGAGTCCTGAATAGTAGGCGTTGGCGATGTTCGGCGTGACGATGAACACCACGTTTCTTCCCGGAAGCTGTCCCTTGGAAAGACGCGACGGTGCATGGTAGCCAAGTTCCTTGGCGGCCTGTCGGACTTTCTGCACCGTTTCCCGGGCGAAGGATACGTCGGCCCGGGCGTTGAGAATCATGGAAACGGAGCTCAGCGACACGCCTGCGCGGCGGCTCACGTCTCCCAGCGTCACTTTTTTCTTGCTGTTCACGGCGGTTCTCCAGAACTGGAAGGCTAACGATATGCCGTGGTTTCGTCAAATGGCCGTGCCCGTTTTCCGAAAAGCGAAGAGCCCGCGCTGCGCGGCAGGGACGAGTGGCCTGCTCTGCGCGGGGAGTATTATATCCTCGAGGAGCGTGAGCATTTCGGCGGCAGGCTGACAGGCCCGGAGTCCGGGCTGTTCATCATGCTGCGCTGCGTTTTCGCATGGGACGTCTTGAAAACGACCAAGGCTCCGTTTCCGGGCAGGAAACGGAGCCTTGGTCAAAGAGTTGCAGGAGGCGGGGAGCCTGTGCGAAAGCGTGATGCCGTGATCAGAGCGTTCTTTCCAGTTCGTAGCTGGGCTGGCGGCCGTAGCCGGAAATGGAAATGTGGTAGGACTTGCCTTTTCTGCTCACTTCCAGAACGGAGAACTGGTTGTCCTTGTGGACGTCGCGTCCCTTTTCGGCGCTGGTGACGTCCCAGGTGCGGTAGTCGTTCACGCCGACGTTGCCGTTGAGCACGACGTAGTGAATGCCCTTGATGTTGGAGTAGCCGCCCTGATGGTCATGGCCGGAAATGACGGCGAGCACCTTGCCGCTTTCTTCCAGAACGGCGCGCACGGCCGAGGCGTTCTTGATGTTGTGGTCCTGGGTGTCCACGCGGTCGAGGGTCTGATGGCTGAACACGATCACGGGCTTGCCGGTCTTTTTGAGATCGTCCTTCAGCCAGTCCATTTCCTGCGGAGGAATGGTGGTGTCCACCCATGTCCAGAAGGTGTCTTCGGGCGTGTTCATGTCGTAGGGGCGGAACTTGTCGGGCGTGTAGTCGGCGTCGAGCACGATGCAGTGCACGTCTCCGGCATCATAGGAGTAGTAGGTCCTGCCCTTTTCGATGCCGGTGTTGGTCACGCCGGAAAGAAATTCGTCGCGCCTGAGGTTGTCGAAGTCGTGGTTGCCGAGCACATGATAGGCGGGAATGCCGAGAGAGGTGTACAGCGTTTCGATTTCACGGAGATTGGCGGCGGGATCGGTGCCCTTGGCGAGAGTGTCCACAAAGTCGCCGAGTTCTATGATGAAGGCGGGCTTTTCCTTCTTCATGGCGTCGATGAACACCTTCATCTTGTCCATGGAGGCCGAATAGATGCGGGTGCTGCTGTCGGCCTTGGTGGTCTTGTGCATGTCGGTGATGATGCCGGCCTTGAGGATAAGCTTTTTTTCCTTGGCTTCGGCGGAGGCGGCGCCGGTCAGGATGCCGGCGGCGGCGCAGGCCGTGGCGGCCATGCCCATCTTCAGAATGTCGCGGCGAGCAATGTTTTTTGCCATGCTCTTTCTCCCATGATTGACGTTGTTGTCTGTATGATGAAATTTTTTATTTTTGCAGAAGGCGACCTTCAGGAGGCTCTGCCTTTGCCGCATCCGTAGTCGGAACTCCTTTCCGGCGCAGGCGGAACGGCATGAATGCAGGAATGGTAGACGACATGAATTCTTCCGTCCTGAAGGATGTTGCCCTCACGCATGTATAGATGCGTCCGAATCATGACGTCATTATGTCGGACATATGGAGATATGGTAACGTTTGCCTTTCTGCTTTGAGTCCCGAGCTGCGACGGAAAATACGGATCGTAAGTCCGATGCGGCTTTCACGGGAAGGGAGGTCGTGCCGGGGGAAAGATTGCAGGGCCTCGCGAAGGGATGAGGGGGCCCTTCTTCGCCGAAGCGATGCCGCATCCGACGTCGGAAGGCAGGGCATGCGGGGGAACGATTCTTTGGATGGCCGGTCTTTCCGAACAAGGAGGAAGAGCCGGGCGGGAAACGGTCGCATTATTTCAGGTCGTACTGATACTTCACGGGCAGAGAGACGTGTATGGGGTCTGCGCCGAGGATGGTCGGACGCCGGATGACGCCGCTTGCGGACCGTACCGCGCGCAGGGCGGAGGCATCGAGTTCCGGTCTGCCGGAGGAGGTGACGATGCGCACGTCGTGAAAGGTGCCGTCGCCTGCTATGGTGAAGGAGGCAAGGGCCACGCCTATGAGCGACGTGTCTCCGGCATCGAGTCTTCGGGCGTGAATGGCGTCGTCCACGTCGTCGAGATAGCGCAGGTAGGCGCGTCTTTTCTGATTCAGCTTTTCCGTCTCCTCCCTGTCGCTTCCCGAAGCGGACTGAAGCCCCGTGCCGGGGCGTGTCCCGCTGCGCGACAGTGCGGACTCGCTGTCCATTTCCAGAACGGCGCGGAAGGCCGGGGGCGTCTGTTCTTCAGGGGCATGAACGAGCGTCAGCGAAAAGTGCAGAAAGAGCGACAGCGCGATGCCTGTCCACAGTCGTTCGCCGTCCGTCATGACGTTACCTTTCTCCCGGGCGCGAGGTGGCCACCATGAGCTTTTCGCCGCCGAGCATTCGTACTTCGTCCACCACGAAGACAAGCGCTTCCACCGGAGCCTGCGGGCTGGCCTTCAGCACGAGCTGCCCCGGCTCCTTGCGGAAGCTCCGCACGATGTCCTGAAGCTTGTAACGCAGAAATTCCCGTTCCACGGGCACGCCGTCGCAGAAGAAGGAGCCGTCTTCCTCAAGCCGCACTTCCACCACCCTGCCGGAAAGAGCCTGACTGGAATGGGCGGGAGGCAGATCTATGTCCAGCCCCCTCACGGCAAAGGCCGAGGCGACGATGAAGAAGATGAGCAGGATGAATATCACGTCCATGACGGGCGTGAGGTCGAGTTCGGCTCCGGGCCTTTTTTTCGGGCGCAGGCGGATCATTGCGCTTCTCCGTCCGCGGCGAGGACGGCGTTGGCCGTTTCCGACAGGGCCGAGGCCGCCTCATCAGCGCGCGTCTGGAAATAGTGCAGAAAGAACAGGGCGGGAATGGCGATGAAAAGACCGGTGGCCGTGGTGATGAGGGCCTGCCAGATGCCGCCTGCCAGCTGATTCATGTTGACGCCCGCCTGCGCGTCGGCGATTTCGGAAAAGGTTTCTATCATGCCGAGAACCGTGCCGAGCAGTCCCATGAGCGGCGCCAGTCTTGCCAGTATGGAAAGCAGGGCAAGCCTTGCCTCCAGTTTTCGCACCACGGCGTCGCCTTCAATGCGCAGCGCGGCTTCCCTGCCCGGTCCTTCTGCGGCAAGCAGCGAGGAAAAACGGCGCAGCGCCTCCACCTTGTCGAGCTCGGCGAAAAGAGGCGTACTGTCGCCCTGCACCACCTTTTCCAGAAGCTCCGTCATGCGACGCGAGGGAAAACGGAAGGAGGAGAAGAGCAGAAGCCGTTCGATGATGATGGCCGTCACCGTAACGGAAACAAGCGTCAGCGGCCACATCATCCAGCCGCCCATGAGCAACAGATTCATGCACTTCTCCTTCCGTTTGTGCCGCCTTTTCGCGGAGGGGCGGCAGCCTCGCACTGCCGGAAATCAGACAGTTCGGACGGTCATACCGCAAGCGCCGTGCCGATGAGCACAAGGTCAGTGGGGGATTCTTCCGGTGCGGGGGTTATTTCCAGACGTCCGGCGGCGTACTGTACTACGCATATTCCCTCCCCTTCGACGGGGATGATGCCCTTGGCCCGGCACAGTCCGGGACCTGCGCTTTGCAGGATTTCTTCAAGGTCGGCTGCGGAAACCGGCCCGTCGAACTCCAGCGCCTTTGCCTCGTAGCCTTCATCGGCGTGGGTGACGATGTGCGTTCCCATGGGCATGAGTCTCGGTGCGTGCGAGGGAAGGCGTGTTTTGCCGTGGGCGTCTGTCCAGGCATCAAGCTCGGCAAAGGGAATGCTACCGTAGCGTGCGGGAAGTATGAGGGCCTTGCCGTTGAGGGCGTGCAGCCGTTCCGTGAGGCTTGCCAGAGCCCCGGCGGAAACCGTGTCGCTCTTGTTGAGAATGATGACGTCAGCCTTTTCCAGCTGCGCCCTGCGTATGCCGGCTTCTTCGGGATGCCTGTCTGATTCTTCTCTGCCGCAGAGGTCGAGCGCATCGGCCACGGTGATGACAAGGCCCGGAACGACAAGGTCTCGCAGGTCGTCGAGAGCCGCCATGATGTTGTCGGGGTTGGCCAGTCCCGTGGTCTCAAGAACGAATTGCTCGGCGGGCATGGCGGAAATGATGCGTTCAAGTCCGGGCCTGAGGCTGTCGGCCAGGGAACAGCATACGCATCCTTCGTCCAGAGCTTCCACGAGCGTGTCGCCTTTCATGAGCGTGGCGTCGAGCTCCACCTTGCCGAATTCGTTCTGAATGACGCCGGTGTAGCGTTCCCTGCCGTGCAGAAAGTCCAGCCAGCGGCGCAGAAACGTGGTCTTGCCCGCACCGAGAAAGCCCGTGAGCACGTGCAGCACGGGTTTGTCCGGCGTTTCCAGAGCTTCCGGCCGGTGTCGTGCGGGAATGGCGCGCAGAGGGAAGAGCGCCTCGCCTTCCATGGCCATGGAAGGCCCGAACGCGGCCGTGAGACTGAGCAGAATTTCCTGTTCGTCCCTGCACTCTTCCAGCGTGCCGTCGGCATGAAAGAGACGGCGGGGAACGCCGGTCATGCCGCGGGAAACGGCGGCGCTTTCTCCGGTCTGCTGTTCGGCCGTGGCGGCCAGGACGGCAAAGAGCCTGAGAAAAAGACGGAAGGCGGGCACGTCGCATTCCGGTTCTCCGGGAGCCACCAGCCAGCCGTCCGCGGCCGCTATGCCGTCGGCGGCAAGAACGCGGTGCCTTGCCGGTGCTTCCAGTGTGAGCGCCAGCCCTTCACCCGAAAAGGCGACGTCCATGCGAAGAGAACCGAGCAAAAAGGGCAGAAGCTCCCTTTCACTGCCGGAAAATTCCCTGACGGCGTCTTCATAGTGCGGGGAGAGCGCGAAGCGCAGGGCGTCGAGGGGAAAGGCGTCCAGCAGGGGGGAGTCGGAAGGAGGAAAGATGTAGAGGCTGAAGCAGCCTCGAAGACAGGGGCCTTGTCGTAGGGAGTCGTCGCGTGCTTCTCCGTCGAAGCGGAGGCCGAACACGCTCTCAGCTCCGGCCACCCGGCATGTCCATGCCGGGTGGCTGGAGGCGCAGGGGCGAACGCCCCGCCAGCCCAGGGCTCTGGCGCGGGTGCGTTCGAAATGGGCGGCCATGATCAGCGAGGTAAGAATGCTGGCGCAGTCGGAATCGCTGCCGCCGAGAGCGCGCGGAAGAATGTCGTGCAGTTTCATGGCCGCTCCTTGAGGGCGGGGCGCGCTTCGGGCGCGCCCCGAAGGAGGGTTAGCCGGGGAAGGTGATGATGTCGCCGTTGCCCAGATAGTTGGTGGTCTTGGAGCGGAAGCGCGCCGTGCCCTTCACCACCGGGTAGCCGGCATCCACGAACTTCTGCGCCGTGATGAGGCCTGTGCAGTGGTTGCAGCCCACGCGCTGGAGGTTCCACTTCTTCAGGCCGATGACGAGGTCGTCGTACTTGGGGTCCCAGTCGTCGAAGGGGGAGATGTGCAGGCCGCCGTAGAGGCCGTAGAACTTGTCGCCTTCGTACTTGAGTTCCTTGTAGGCCGTGTCGGCAAACAGGATAATGCCCTGATGGCAGCAGCCCGTGATGCTCACAAGACCCACGTCCTTCACGTTGCAGTACAGCGACATTTCACCGTACACCTTGAAGATGATGGGGCATTCGAACTGGTAGAGCGCAACGCCGGGCTGAAGGGAGTAGAGACCCTTCTTGACTTCGGTCCATTCGCCCACGTGACCGGAATCCTTGAGGTACTGCTTGCCCTGCGGATAGAAGGTGTTGGGCGTGTATACGTGGATGTTCGGAGCGTACTTCGCCACCACGGGGAAGGCCCAGTAGTGATCCATGTGTTCGTGCGTCTGGATGAAGCCGGCGATTTCGCCGTTGGCGAGCATGTTGTCTATGCCCTCGCGCTTGAAGCTTTCCTCCATCCAGTCGTAGTTCCAGCCGCAGTCGAACAGATACTTGGTCTTGGTTCCGTCCATGGCCTCGACTTCCACAAGGCAGGAGAATCCGCCCGCATTGTCGGCGTCCACGGAATTTTCCTTGGTGATGGCCCAGGCTTCGTGCAGCTGTCCCTTCTTGAGGTAGGGACGTATCCTTTCCATGCCTTCCTCATAGGTGCCCTTGCCTATGCCCTGACCGTTGCCGAAGGGCGCCCAGTTGTAGGTGTACTGATCCACGAGCAGTCCGCCTGCACCGGTGACGTTCTTCATGAAGATGCCGTTGTCGAACCAGCTTGTTTCGGAAATGTTGGTCACCTTCACCGACTTGCACACGCCGAAGTCGGCCATTTTGCGTTCCACTTCCGGCAGGAATGCTCTGCGCATGGGCGTGTAGGAATAAAGTCCCATGGCTCCAAGTGCGCCGGCGCCGATGCCGAGGGAGGCGCCTTTGAGAAATTCACGTCTGTTCATAAGGACTCCTACTTCACCAGAGTGAAGGTTGCGCTGCAGATGGGCAGCAGCCAGACGATGAGGAAGTACAGGGCCACGCCGACCAGGATGCCGAACAGAAGGCCGGGCTTCATGGCGGGATTCCAGGCGTGGTCGACTTCGATGTGTCGTCTTTCTTCGGCAAGGTCTTCGGCGGTCTTGAATTCACGCCGCCAGCCGGGCCAGCCGTCCATGAACCACCAGTTGATGAGCCAGATGTCGATGAGCCAGATGGTGGGAATCATGGGGAACTGCTGCGGATGTGAAAAGCCCTTCTGCGTGCCGAGAATGAAGTGGGCGTAACGGTAGTACAGGCAGTAAAGAATGATGCCGCCGACAATGACGAGGCCGGTACGGATGAGAACGTTGACGGGAGTGCTGAACTTCGTGGGCCAGTTTTCGCAGTAGAACTGCACAAAGAGCGCGGGCACGAGGAAGAATATGGCCGTTTCGCCGACGTGCAGCCAGCGCCAGTCGGGAGCCGCGTCGCGGCGATGACCGCGGATGGCGTCGCCCCACACGAGTTCCTGCATGTACCAGAAGAACAGGCACAGCGCCCAGGCGATGACGATGATGCCCACAAACAGCGCGATGCGGCGGGGCCAGTCGCGCTTGATCATGGTGAAGGGATACCGCTCCCATATGCCTTCCACGAACCACACCACCACGGTGCAGCACATGATCCACGCCACGTGGAAGTTGGCAGACACGGTCTGTGCAAAGTCTTCCCAGTAGGGCGGGCAGATGGCCGTGAAGTACTGCCAGGGATAATACAGGATGCCCATGTGGTTGTGCATGGTCATGAAGTAGATGACGAGACTGAGGCAGAAGGTTCCGAGCCAGATGCTGAAGCCGCGCACGGGCTGCGGAGAGTTCGCCCAGGGCTGTCCTTCCAGGGCGACCACCCATGCGGGACTGATCCAGGAGGCGATGACGGCGAACATCATGCAGGCCTGCGCCGCGTATTCGGTGGAATAGAATTCCGTGAGACCGAGCTTTTCCAGCTGGGCGGGATTGAAGTAGGCGAAGGCGAAGTTGCCGAGCACGCCCTCAAAGAAGCCGTGGATGAAGAATATCATCGTGCCCACGGAAATGAGCGCCAGCACGAGTCCCTTCTGCAGAGGATGGGCATTGCGTATCCAGTCTTTCTTGAAGGGCCAGAAGTCGAAGGTATAGGCCATCCAGATGAGGATGATGAGCCACCAGCGACAGTAGTTGTAGCCCACGTAGGGAGTGTAGAAACGCATGATGCCGCGCGGGTCCTGGAAGACCCACCATGTCACCGCAAAGATGAGCAGCGTGAACGCCAGATTCATGAGCGCGGGGATGGGGCCTCTCCATCTTTTGACGAGCTTGCGCTCTTCAAGATAAGGAAGCTGTTCCTGAGACATAGGTTCCTCCTTGTTTCAGTCGGGGTGCGCCGCTCTTCCTCCCGGGCGGCGCCGGGGGCCTTCGCCCTTATGCGTTCAGGGCGTCCTTGCCGTATATGGCCCTTACGACCAGCGCGGCCTTTTCGTTTTGAGACATCCCGGTGACGTCACCTCCGAGCCGGGCAGCCTCCATGTCCAGCATGGCTCCTGAAAATTCGGGAGGCAGCATGGACAGGTAGTCTGGTTCTGACGAAGCGTCGGGCGAGGCTTCCTGCCGTGCCGTCGCGTCGTCCTGGGTACGGGAACGGAACAGGCCATGCAGAAATTCCTTGCGGCTCATGACGTGACGCGTGCTCATGGTTGTTCCGCCAGTTTTTTGAGCGTTGAGAAGTAGGCCTGCGCGGCAGCTGCGGCATCGGCGGCGTCGGCATGGCGCATGGCGCTCAGTATGCGGGCCAGATGCGAGAAGACCAGTTCCTTCTGCGGAAGGTCGCAGGCGTTGAACAGGCGCACGAGTGATTTTCCGTCGGGCAGACAGGCCGCGAGAGAAGCGCTCACGCTGCTGTTGTTGATGAAGCGTGCGGCGTCCATGAAGAACTGCATGTGCGCCTGCACGAAAACCTTGATGTCGTCGTTTCTGAGCGCCGTTCCTGCAACGGGGAGTATTCTTTCAAGGCACAGTATCTGCGAGGGCCGTATGATGAGGGACGAGGCGTGAATGATGGGAGGCACGATGATCAGGCCCGCACAGATTCTGTCGAGCAGGGGACACTGCGCCGGATGCTCCACAGGCAGCGCCCGCACGCGCGTGCCGCTGCCGTGCAGCGTTTCCAGAATGCCCCGTCCCGCCAGAGCGCTTATGGCAGCACGCAGGGTCGTGCGGTTGACGTGCATTTCCTCGGCAAGCTGACGTTCGGCGGGCAGGCGCTCGAACAGCTTCCAGCGTCCCTCCATGAGCGCCTGTTCCAGCTGCTGTTCAATCAGTTTCTGCTTGTTCATCAGGGACTCCCGCGGCCTTTTGCCCTTTGTCCATGATACTAGTTTTGCGCTGCAGGGGAAAAAGACTCAAGTCTTTTTCAAAAAAAGAAGGATTTTTGATAACAGGCTGAGTTAATGATTTTAAATATAAAATAATGGTTCATCCACTAAAGAGCTTTTCGGAAAATGCTTTCAATGAAATGTCATGTTTTCAGGGTGGTGACGGTTTTTTATGCAGAATGGTAAATTTTGGTTTAACCAATTTACATTGACGTCATTTTTCCGTAAATTGCAGAGAAGACCTCAATCGGCGCGGAGGCGGCTATGGACTTCTCTCTTTGGGCCTCAGGCTTTCCCGGTTTGCTGTGGGAACTGGAGCATCGCCGTTCGCGCATCCGTCTGCTGAACGGCTGGGAGCTTCCCGCTCTCGGCGAGGACACCTCTCGGCTGCTCAAGGACGTTCGCTTTCGCAGGCGAGTGGTCATGAAGTCGGATCATACGCTGCTCGGCGAGTTCTGGGAAATGGTGACGAGCCGTCAGGCGGCCATGGTGTCGTTCCGTCTCAACGCGACTCCCCACCATGCCTGTGTACTTCAGGGCTGGCCTGATCCTCAGGATCCGGAAAAATATTTCGGCATGCTCAAGGAAGGCGTGCTTCCCGCCACCTTCGTGGCCAACGGCGCGGCGGGCACCTGTCAGCTTGCGCTCGGCAGGGCGCAGTATCCCGTGCTCGTGCTCAGTCTGGAAGAAAGGGAGATAGTCACCTGCAACGAGGCCGCACAGTCTCTTTTCGGCGGTGCGGCGCGAGGCGGGGGCGACTTCATGCTGGAAGACATCGCGCCGGGAGAAATGGGGGAGACGCTTCTTGCCGCGTCCCGTCATGCCCTGGATGAGGAAATATGGGCCGGAACCCTCATGATGCGCAGCGGCACGGGCAGTCTGCTTGGTTCCAAGGTACGCATCTCACCCTGTTCCACGGGAACGGACATCGTGCGCATAGCGCTTTTGAACATCCCTGAGAAACCCGCTTCCTGCACGATTGCGCCCTGTGAATGTTCCGGGCGGACGCCTTCCCTGAGAGAGGGACTGGAAAGCCTGCTTGCCAGATGCCCCGGCGTGGAGGGGCTCATGTTTTCCGACATTCAGTCGGAGCGCGGCATGGTGCAGGTGTACGGCGTCGGCAGGCTTTTTTCTTCGCTGGAATGGGGACTGTCCCATGCCTATGAGGGCACCATCGCTCAGGACATCGAGCGTTTCAGCCTTGATTCCCTCATCGTGGAGGACACGCTTGACAGCATCAAGTCCATCGACTGGGCCATGTTCATTCCCTGCGGAGTGCGTTCCTACTTCGCCAAGCCCTTCTATGCCGCCGAAGGCCTGCACGCCGTGCTCATTTTCGCCTTCGGCGAGCCGTCTTCCGGCGGCATGAGCGATGCGGCCTTTCGGCCTCTCTATGAACCCTTTGCACGGCTTGTGGCCGGCTGGCGCGTGACCGGACGATAGGAGGGCAGTACGTACGCTCTTCGTGTGCCGAAAGATGGAACTTCCGGGGAGCGCGAACCTGAGGCGCGCCCCGGACAGAGGCGCGGAACGTCGCTGAAAAAAGCCTCCATTTTTTTCTTGACTATCGCGGGTCATTCTGGCAAAAGAATCTCCGCAACGGGGATGTAGCTCAGTTGGGAGAGCGCTTGAATGGCATTCAAGAGGCCAAGAGTTCAATTCTCTTCATCTCCACCAGAATTTGGAAAGGGTTTGCGGTTTGCCGCAAGCCCTTTTTCTTTTTAATCTTCGGTCATTCTCTTCGCGCGGGCTTTCGGGAGAAGGCTTGCCGGGCATTGCAACAGACGCACGTTCCGCATAAAAAATAAGGACGCCGGTCGGCGCTTTCGGAAGCGGAAGACGCTTTTCGCAAGGAAGAAACTGCGTCGGCACTTCCGCAGCGTTTGCAGGGAGGGGAGAGCCCGCCCCCTGTGAATTCCGAAAGAGACGGAAGTCGTTTTGCCCCGTGCGTGTTTCTTGGGCGTTTTTCCGGCGGCAAGCAGCGGGGACGACATTCCCGGCAGGAGGGAACATCATGACGGATGATGCACTGAAGGAACATCTTGTTCGCTACATCGCTTCTCAGGGGCAGGATTTTTCCCTGCCTTCCGGGTTCGTCGTGCCAAGGCGGCTGTCGATGACTGCCGTTGGTGGTGTCTGCGGGGGGATGCTCGTGCAAGGCCTTCGTGCCGGACAGGAAGGCCTGCTGGACAGACTGAAAAAGGCCATTTCTTCGCCGGATGAAGGATTTTCGGACATGCTTCTGCGCAAGATACGGGAAGCGGGCATGACCAATGCCGAGTGCTATCATCGGGCGAGGATCGACAGAAAGCTGTTTTCCAAAATTCTGAGCGACAGACATTACCGTACTGCAAAGAAGACGGTGCTGGCCTTTGCCCTGGCTCTTGAGCTGGACGTGGAGCAGACCCGGGAGCTTTTGGCGCGGGCGGGCTACGCGTTTTCCCCCAACGAAAGGTTTGATCTGGCCGTCGACTTTTTCATCCGTGCCGGCATGTATGACATCATGAAAATCAATGAGTACCTGCATGAACTCGACCTTCCGCTGATCGGTTCTGATACCTGCTGTTAATTGTCGCCGGACCGGCGACCTTAAGTCGTGTCGTTTCCTCTACAAGGCGGTTAAACAATCAAACGCCTTGATGAGGTACTATGAACGGCATGACCGAACTTGTCTTCATTCTCGACCGCAGCGGCTCCATGTTCGGGCTGGAGTCCGACACCATCGGCGGATTCAACGCCATGCTGGAAAAGCAGAAGAAGGCCGGGGGAACGGTTCTTCTTTCCACCATTCTTTTCAATCAGGAGAGCGTCGTCCTTCATGACAGGGTGAACGTTCTCGAGGTCCCCCCGCTTACCGGAAAGGACTATGAGGTTTCCGGCTGCACGGCGCTTTTCGACGCCGTGGGCGGAGCCGTGCAGCACGTTCGAAACGTCCATCGCTACATCAGGCCGGAAGACGTGCCCGATCACGTGCTTTTCGTCATCACCACGGACGGCATGGAAAATGCCAGTCATCGCTTTTCCGAAAGCGACGTGAAACGCATGATTGCCGAAGGCAGGGAGAAGGGATGGGAATTTCTCTTCCTCGGCGCGAACATCGACGCCGTGGCCACGGCGCGCGGCTTCGGCCTGTCCGAGGAAAACGCCGTGGACTTCGTGAACGACGGCAAAGGCATCCATACGGTTTACGAATCCCTTGCCGGTGTCTGTTCGGCGTTCGCCGCCCGGGGCGTCATCGACGGCGACTGGAAGCGGAACATTCAGAAGGACCATGCGCAGCGCTCCCGCACGCGTGACGGCGTCGCGTCCGATCCTCTGTTCTACGCTCTTTTCCGCACGGTTTACGGAAGATTCGGAAAGCGCTTCTGAGATCGGCCCCATTTCATCATTTTTTCTGTCATGGAGAACGAAACATGGACATGGATACCTTGTTGAACGAGAACGGCATGACCGACGACGGATGCTTTCACATGCTGGTGACGGGGCGTACCGGCAGCGGCAAGTCAAGTCTCATCAATGCGCTGACCGGGCGGAAGCTCTGCCGTGTCGGATGCGGGGGGCCCGTCACGCAGGACATCCGCGACTATGTCTGGGACGTCGTCCGGGAGGACGCCGGCGGACGGGAGACCATAAGAACCGTCATCACCGACGTGCCCGGCTTCGGTGAGAAAGGCAGGCATGAGGAGCGTCAGGCCGCCATGCTGGACAGACTTTCCTCGACGCATCTCATTCTGCTCGTGGTGGGAGCCCCCGACAGGGCCTGGGAGCTGGAGCGCAGCTTCATTCAGGAAGTGCTTGCGCGCGATCCTGACTTTCCCATCCTCGTGGTGGCCAACAAGATCGACCTCATGACTCCGGTACGGCAGTGGAATCCCCGCAGCATGGACCTGGAGCATCCCTCCAGCGAGAAGGAAAGGAACATTGCCGCATGGACGGAAGCGCTGCGTCGCGCGTGCAATATTCGCGCCCGCAGGCTGTTTCCGGTGTGCTCGGGGGAAGGCTTTGAGGATGCGGAGAGCCGTTACGGACTTGAGGCGCTGAAGCAGGGCATGGTGGAGGCCGTGCCGGATGCCCGGAAGGCCATGCTTGCGCGCATCATGAACGTGAAGCTGGACAAGGATTCCACGGCCGACGGCATTATCTGGAGCGCGGCGGTGTCCGCTTCCCTGGCGGCCGCCACGCCGATTCCCATAGCCGACATGGTGGCCATCACCAGCATACAGGCGGGCATGATCGTTGCGCTGGCGCATACCTACAACTGCACCATGACGCTGGGAACGGCCGCCGGCCTGGTGGGAACGGCAGGCTGTGCCGTGGGAGGCCGCATGCTTTTTCAGGCGCTCGTCAAATTCATTCCCGGCCTGGGTACCGTGGGCGGGGCCGTCCTCGGCGCGGCCGTGGCCGGTCCTCTGACGCTCACACTCGGCTATTCCTTCCGGGACCTTTTTGCCGGAGGCAATTTCCGGCCTACCGCGGAGGAAATTCAGCAGCGCATGGAGAAGAACAGAAAGAAGGCCGAGGCGCAGGCCTCCGCCCTGAACATGGCCGCGGGCAGGCGTTCCGGCCGGGGAGAGAACGCATGAACGGACAGCAGATTGCCGACATCATTCTTGAGGCGAAGTCGAAGTTCGACAGTTGCGACGAAGTGCCCACGATAGTTCTTGCGGGGCGTACCGGCAGCGGCAAGTCCAGCCTGATGAACGCGCTGGCCGGACGGCTCGTCAGCGAGACCGGCGTGATTCCCACGACGCAGACACCGGTGGAGCATGAGCTTGCGGAAGGCGGACTGCCGCTTCGTGTCGTGGACCTGCCCGGCGTGGGCGAGGCCGGAAGGCATGCGCAGAGACTGGAACACATGCTCGAAGCTCTTGCCCGGGCACACCTGCTGCTTATGACGGTACCCTGTGCATCAAGAGCTCTTGCGTACGAACGGGAGCTTGTCGGCGCCGTGCAGACGCATTACGGGACGGCTCTTCCGCTGCCCTGCATTGTGGCATGCACGAAGATAGACGCCGCAGCTCCCGTCAGGGACTGGAATCCCGCCGCGCTGAACCTCGCGTCTCCGGCTTCGGAGAAGGAAAGGAACATCGTCGCCTGGCTGGACTATGTGGAAAGAACGATGGGGCCGCACATCCGTCAGCCGTTCGGGGGAGCGACGTCTTTTCTGCCCTGCTGCGCGGGGGAGAACTGGGAAAGAGCGGAAGAGAGATACGGCATTGAGGCGCTGCGGAACGGCATCTATGAAAGCCTGCCCGACGCCGCACGCACGTATTTTGCCAGACTCGACGGTGCGCTTTGCGACAGGCGGGCGGCGGACATCATTGTTGAACACTCCGTCAGTGCGGCACTGGCCGGGCTGAATCCCCTGCCCGGCATACCCGACGCCCTTTGCATTGTTCCCATACAGATAGGGATGCTCATCAGGCGGAGCAGGCTGTATGA
>NZ_CAJJIC010000010.1 GCF_905187505.1 uncultured Mailhella sp. | reverse complement strand
AGGCTACGAGTCAAAGTACATGGGGGCTTGAACTGTTGAAAAATACAGGGCGCCGGCCTGAGAAGTTCAAGCCGGCGCCCTTAAGGCGCGAGTAAGTAACAAGCCCTTACAGGGCTGAACAAGCCACCCGTTTTACGGGTGGTCCTGACTGAGCACAGGAGGACAGGAAGAAGAAAGCAAACGACGGCAGAGACCATTCGTGCCGCCACGGCTGGGAACGCCGGACCGACATGGATACGAGAAGAGTCCCAACGTGTTTACATTGAGAGTCGCCATGTCAAAACGTTTAGGTCTTCCCGCCCAGATGGGTATCGGTATGGTTCTCGGCATCGTGATCGGTGCCATGGCTCCTTCCTTCAGCATAGACGCAAGCTGGTTCAAGCCGCTCGGCGATCTGTTCATCACGCTGGTGCGCATGGTCGTGGTGCCGCTCGTGTTCACCACCCTTGTGGCGGGCGCGGCAAGCGTGTGCGACGTGAAGGAACTCGGGCGCGTGGCGTCGAAAACGATTCTTTATTATCTGCTCACCACGACCGCGGCCGTCGTCATCGGCCTTGTGCTCGCCAATCTGCAAGGACACATCATGAATCTCGCCAAGTTCCCCCGTCGCGGCTATGTGAAGGAAGCCACTCCCATCGAATATCTGCCCAACTTTTCCAAAGCGCTGGGAAACAAGGTCAACGTATACATCAAGCGTGACGATCTTCTTCCCGGCTGCGCTGGCGGCAACAAGACCCGCAAGCTGGACTTCAGCATTGCCGACGCTCTGGCCTGCGGCGCGGACACGCTCATCACCTGCGGAGCCGTGCAGTCCAACCACTGCCGTCTGACTCTCGCCTGGGCCGTGCATGAAGGCCTCGACTGCCATCTGGTGCTCGAGGAACGCATGAAGGGCAGCTACAATCCCGAAGCGTCGGGCAACAACTTCCTCTATCAGCTGCTCGGCGTGAAGAGCATCACCGTGGTGCCCGGCGGCTCGCCCATGATGGAGGAAATGGAAAAGGTGGCCGAAAGGCTCCGTGCCGAAGGCAAGAAGCCCTACATCATCCCCGGAGGCGCCTCCAACCACATCGGTGCTCTGGGCTACGTTTCCTGCGCTCAGGAAATCATGCAGCAGATGTTCGACATGGGGCTGAACTTCGACCATGTCGTGGTGCCGAGCGGCAGTGCCGGAACCCATGCCGGCATGATCGCCGGCTTCTGCGGCAACAACATGGACATTCCCATGAGCGGCATCGACGTGAGCCGCCCCGGCGACGTGCAGCGCGGCATCGTGCACAAGCTCGCCCAGGAAACGCTGGACTACATCGGTGCGGGCATCACGCTTCCTGAAGAAAAGGTGGTGTGCTTCGGCGACTACTACCAGCCCGGCTACTCCATCCCCAACGACGGCATGGTGGAGGCCGTGAAGATGCTCGCCCGCACCGAAGCCATACTGCTTGACCCCGTGTACAGCGGCAAGGCCATGTCCGGCATGATCGATCTCATCCGCAAGGACTATTTCCCCAGAGGAGCCAACGTGCTCTTCCTGCACACCGGCGGTTCCCCGGCCCTGTACGCCTACCTGCCCACCTTCCGCTAACGGTCGGCATGGTCTGACGACCGTTAGCGGTGCGCCTCCCTGAAATCTTCATGGTTTCGGGGAGGCTTTTTTTCGAGCCCCAAACGGTGCGCACTTTTCAATTTTGAAAAAATTTGACACAATCGTCCGTTGAAGACCTTTTGTCCTCCGTATCTGCGGCGCGGCCGAATGTCGATAGTGTGGCGTCTGTGCGGAGCGGACGGGACAACGCTCCGTCATGAATGCGACAGAGCCGTCTTCGAGCCGTTCCGGGAGGATGTTTTTCAGATGCGGCGAGCTCTTTACCGGAAAGGAGTGCCGTTCACCACGATACCACCTGTCATCCTATGCAGTTCAAAAAAGAAACGTACAGTACCAAGGCCGCCGAATACATACGCAGTCTCATCCGTTCCGGGGTGCTTTTGCCCGGGCAGCCCGTGCGGGAGTCGCAGATATCGGAGAAGCTCAACATCAGCCGGGCTCCCATACGGGAGGCGCTGCTCATGCTGGCCCATCAGGGGCTCATATGCGCCGAACCGCAGAAGGGCAAGCACGTCCGTTCCATGAGCGCCAAGGAAATTTATGACAGTTATGTCGTCGCGGGCATTCTCGAGGGGGCGGCCGTGGCGCAGTCGCTGCCTTTGTGGACGCAAAAGGAATATGATGCCTTTGACGAGGTGGTGCGCAGGCTCGACGAGCAGGTGAATTATGCCGTGCATCTGGACACGCTTGCGGAAATCGACGAGGCCTTTCACATGACGCTGCTTTCCGCCTGCACCAACGAGCGTCTCATCGACATCGCGCGCACGTCCTGCTCTTCTCTTGCGAAGTTCCTGTACTATACCTACTGGCGCACGCTGTTCACGCCGAAGGAATTTTACGACCGGCATCATCTCATTGCCGAGGCGGTTCGCGAAGGCGACGGAAGAAACATTGAAATGGTGCTGCGAAAGCACTACGAGGAAGTAGGCGTTCGTCTTTCCGAGCTCGTGCACGACGAGCACGAGAGCGCCTGCTAGGACTGAACGGCGTATTGTTCCGGCATGAAAAAGCCCGCATTCCGCGGGCTTTTTTGATACGGGACAAGAAAGGGGAGCTGGCTGGAAACGCATCCCCGGAGAGAGAGGTCGGTCGTACGGAAGAGACCCGGCGGCGCTCATCGCTGCGGGCTAGTTGTTGATCCACACCTCGCCTATGATGCGGAACTCGCCGCCTTCGTCGGGCATCCAGTACAGCGCCTGCAGTCCGTGATGATACACGCCCTTGCGCTGGTAGCTCTTGATGAAGCACGAGACCCAGTAGCCGGGACCGGCCAGAAGACGTATGCCTTCGCGGTCGAGGAAGAGATCTTCCTGACGCCGGAAATCGGAACGCATTCTTTTGCGCAGGGAAGAGAACTTTTCCCGGCTGGCGCGCGGGTAGTTCTGTCTGTCGTACATGTTGAAGATGTCTTCGGAATTGTGCTGTCTGCTGTCCATCCAGAGCAGGGTCTGGCGCAGCACCTTTTCATCGTCTCCCGAAGGCACGGAAGAAGCCGCCGCGGCAGAGGATGGCGTCTGCGCCGCGACCATGCCCGCGCCGGCCGGGAGCGGGGAGGGCATCGTTTCATCCGTGGCGGGAGGCGTTGCCGGAAGCGAAGGCGCGCCGTCGTCCGTGCCGGTCGGGCCGGAAAGCGTGGCGCCTCCGGCTGAGGGGGCGGGCAGGGAGGCGAGGGGCGACGTCTGCGGGAAGGGCGCGCCTTCCAGATGTTCGGCAATGACGATCGGCGTGCCCGGTGCGAGCAGGTGCAGAAGGTCCGTGAGCTCATGCTGGTCTATGGCCATGCAGCCGCGCGTGGTGAGTCCCGTGATGGGCTGTCCCTTGCTGTGCAGCCATATGCCGCTGCCGGTCTTGCCGCGCAGTCTGTCCGCGGGATTGGGATAGTTCAGGTTGAAGGCGTGCGGCCCGTATTCCATGAAGTCGAGCTTCTGCGTGATCTTGTGCGTGATGAAGTACACGCCTTCCGGCGTGCGGAGGTCGCCTTCCTTCTGTTTGTCGCCTTCAAGTCGGCCGTGTATGCATTCGAACTGCCGGGTGACCGCGGGTGCGCTGCCTTCCGTTTCCACCTGAAAGAGCAGCTTGCGTGATTTGTCGGCGGCAAGGAGGTATTCCGGTGAGTGGGAAGAGAGCCTGGCCGTCCATGAGGCGGCGGCCGGCAGCGGCAGAGTCAGACAGAAGAGCAGAAGGAAAAGGAGGCGGAACAAGGGAGTCTCCTTGGTTGAAATCGCGGACGGGAAGACGCGGGAATGATCGCTTTTTGTTTTAAGGGAAAAACAGTTGGAAGACAATGGCGTGTAAGAAGAGCGCCGCTCCCGTGAGATCGGAAGCGGCGCTCCTTGCGTCAGTGCATGGTGTGCGGACTATTTTTCCGCAAGCACGCGGTCGACTATTTCCGACTCATAGCGGGTGTAGTGCCTGATGTCGAAAATGGCGTCGAGTTCGGCGGGCGAGAGATGGGCCTGGATTTCCTCGTCGGCGCGGATGAGGTCCGGGAAGGACTTGTGGGTCTCCCAGCTTTCCATGGCGCGCTTCTGCACGACCACATAGGCCTGCTGACGGGGCATGTTCTTTTCGATGAGGGCGGTAAGCACCCGCTGGGAGAAGAACAGTCCGTAGCTGGCCCACAGGTTGCGCTCCACGTTTTCCGGCAGGATGCGCAGGCCTTCGAGCAGGCGGTTCAGACGATGCAGCACATAGTCCATGAGAATGGTGGAGTCGGGGGTGATGATGCGTTCCACCGAGGAGTGGCTGATGTCGCGCTCATGCCACAGTGCCTGGTTTTCCATGGAAGCGAGGGAGTTGGAGCGGATGACGCGGGCGAGTCCGCACATGTTTTCCGCGGAAATGGGGTTGCGCTTGTGGGGCATGGCCGAGGAGCCCTTCTGTCCCTTGGCGAAGCCTTCTTCCACTTCGTGCACTTCCGTGCGCTGCAGGTGGCGCAGCTCCACGCAGATGCGTTCCACCGTGCCGGCCGCGATGGCGAGAGCGGTGAAGTAGTGGGCATAGCGGTCGCGCTGTACGATCTGGGTGGAAATGATGTCGGCCTTGAGGCCGAGGATCTCGCAGGCGCGGGCTTCCACGGCGGGGGTGATGACGGTGTAGGTGCCCATGGCGCCGGAGAGCTTGCCGGTGCGGATGTCTTCAATGGCATCGGCAAAGCGCTTCTTGTCGCGCATGAATTCCGCATAGAATCCGGCAAACTTGAAGCCGTAGGTCACAGGTTCCCCGTGCACGCCGTGGGAACGTCCCATGCAGATGAGGCCCTGATGCTTGCGGATGAAGGTGCGCAGCGTGTCGAGCACGAGGTCGAAGCCGTCCATGATGATCTTTCCGGCTTCCACCATCTGCAGGGCCATGGCGGTGTCCACGATGTCGGAAGAGGTGCAGCCCAGATGAATGAAGCGGGCGGAAGGACCGATCTTCTGTTCAAGATAGGTAAGGAAGGCGATGATGTCATGACGGGTCACGGACTCGATTTCGAGGATCTTGTCCACGTCGAAGTCCACGTCCTGCATGATGTTCTTCAGATCTTCATCGGGAATGACGCCCTGTTCGTTCCAGGCCTGGCACACGGCCTGTTCCACCTTGAACCAGTAGCGGTAGCGGTTTTCCAGGGTCCACAGTCCGGCCATCTCGGGCCGGGAGTAACGTTCGATCATGGTGACCTCTATTTCGTTCCGGCAGGCGTTTCCGCGCTTTTTGCGGGGGCCGGGCTTTCGGTTTTGGGAGCGGCGTCGCCTTTGTCTTCCGGCTTGGAATCGGACACGGAAGGAACTCCCTTGCTCTTGTCGAAAAGATTGCTGGTCCCGTGCCCGTAGGAGGAGGCGAACCAGCCGCCGCCCTTGAGAATGAAGGAAGTGTTGGACATGACCCGATGGCAGGGGGCACCGCAGTCGGGGCAGTTCTGGGTTTCGGCGTTATCGCTGGAGCGGAGCCATTCTTCAAAGGTTTTCTGACAGTGCGGGCAGGCGTATTCGTAGATAGGCATGGGGAAAAGAAAAAGTTTGTGCTGAAAAAAAGGAACGGCGTGTCTGCAACAAAAGCCGACACGCCGGAAAACTGACTCTGCAGCCGCAGGCCGCAGAAACCCGCGAACCAGACTTACTTCTTGGCAGCGGCCTTGGCTTCGTGGATGCGTTCCTTGATGCGCTGGGCACGACGATGACGGCGGCGATCAAGTTCCTTGGCGCGTTCAATCTTTTTATGGGCCATGAGATTGCTCCTTAAAAGAAAATGTATCCAGAAGATATAAACTCTCCGAAGGACGCTGTCCAGTGAAAGAAGGGCCTCGAAGGCGGGGCGCGGAGCATTTCCCGTTTTTTTCCGGGCAGGCACCCCCCCGGCGGACGGCTTGCCATGCCGCGCGGCCGCAGGTATGCTCGCGCCCTGAAATGTGCTGTCAATGAGGAGTTGAACCATGAATTGCGATGTCGTTACGGAAGGCACGCTGGCGTCTCTTCTCGGCATCAGGGTGGAAAGCTTTGATGCCGAAGGAAACGGCGAGGTCTCCATGCCGCTGGATTCCCGTCATCTCAACGTGCTCGGCAATGCCCACGGCGGCGCCATGTTCACGCTGGCCGACATGGCCTTTGCCGCCGGATGCCGGGGAGCGGGGATTCTCTGCGTAAGCGCGCAGTGCTCCATTTCCTATCTGCTGCCCGGAACGTGCGGGCCTCTTCGCGCAAGGGCCGTGCCCGTTCGTCTCGGGCGCACGCTCGCGGTGTACGACATCATGGTGTACGATGGGGACGGCCGGAACATCGCCAAGGCCGTCATGACCGGATACGTGCTGAGGAAATTCGACGACGGAGAAGAGGCATGACGGAACAGCCCCGCGCGCTCATGGGTGCGGAAGAGCCGGACATTGATGACGAACTGACCTCATCAGCGGACGGCGCGGCGAGCTTTACGGTTCCCGCGGGCATGAAGAAGACGCGTCTTGACGCCTTTCTCGGCTCCGTGGCCGATCTTTCCCGCAGCCGCATCAAGAGGCTGGTGGAGCAGGGCGACTGCACGGTGGACGGTTCTGCCTGCACGGATGCCGACTTCAAGGTTCGTCCCGGTCAGGTGGTGACTCTCCGCATGCCCGGGACTTCGGACGCCCTTGTGCCGGAAGAGGGACCGCTCGACGTGGTGTATGCCGATGAGGACATCGCCGTCGTCAACAAGCCTGCGGGGCTGACCATGCACCCCTGCCCGAGCTGCCCGCAGGGCACGCTGGTCCATCGCCTGCTCTCGCGCTTTCCGGCGCTGGCGCTTCAGGAAGGGCCGAGGCCGGGCATAGTGCACAGACTGGACAAGGACACGTCGGGCCTTGTGATCATCGCTCTCTCGGAGCGGGCGAGACTGCGCCTCATTGAGGACTTCGCCGCCCGGCGCGTGCACAAGACCTACCTTGCCGTGACCCGCGGCGTGCCTCCGGCCGAAGGCATGAGCGATCTGCCCATAGGCCGCCATCCTGCCATAAAGACGCGCATGGCCGTGGTTCCCGAGGAAAAGGGTGGCCGCAGCGCGCTCACGACGTGGAGCACTCTTTATGCCTCGCCGTCCGGACGCTTTGCTCTGCTTGCCGTGCGCATTTTTACCGGGCGCACTCATCAGATACGCGTTCACCTTGCCCGTGCGGGCTTTCCTCTGTGGGGCGACGCCGTCTATGGACCGGAGGACAAGGAGTCACCGGCGGCAAGGCAGCTTCTGCACGCGTGGAAGCTGGAATTTTCTCACCCCGTGAACGGCAGGGCCATGAATTTCGTCTGTCCTCCGCCGGAAGACTTTCCCCGCGCCATGCTGGCGCTTGAGCGGGGCACGCGGCGCGTCATTCTCACGGGAATGCCGGGATGCGGCAAGTCGGCCGTGCTGGATTGCATGGAGAAGCGGCATATTGCCGTATGGAGTGCGGACAAGGCCGTGGCCGCCCAGTACCGGCCCGGCGCGGACGGCTGGCACCTCATGCGTCAGCGCTGGGGAAACGCCTTCTTCGACGATGAAGGACGGGTGGATCGCGCGAAGCTGACGAAGCTTCTTGCGGAAACGCCGGGGATGAGGCGCGAGATTGAGCGCATGATTCATCCTCTGGTGCGTGATTCCATGGAAAGGTTCTTTCAGAAGGCCGAGGCGGCGGGCGACGCCGTGGCCGTGGCGGAAGTGCCTCTCTGGTTTGAGACGGGCTGGACGTGCCCGGGCGCGGACATTGCGGTCATCGTGTGCCCCGATGCCGTGCGTCACGAGCGGCTGCGCGCCACCAGAAACTGGAGCGACGCAAAGATTGCCGCCGTGGAGAGCTGGCAGTGGAAGCAGGAAGACAAGATTGCTTCGGCGGATCTTCTCATTCACAACGCGGGCACGCTGGACGACCTGGACCGGGAAGTGGACACCTTTCTTGCAAAGCTCTCTGACAAGGGAAGAGCGAGAGGGGAGACCCTCTGCGCGGTCTGGCACGCACTCTGGAGCGGAGAGGGCGCACAGGCATGAGCGTGCAGTCCGAGCTGCCGCTTCCGGGGAAAAGGAGGCAGTAATGTGCCGCCTTTGCAGAATAACGCCGACGGAGCCCGGGAGACAGTTCTTTCGTTCTGCGGACAGGTAGTGTTTCGTCCATGCGGTGAGCCTTCGCTGGAAAGAGAAGCGCGGGGCCGGGTGTGCTGGTATGAGAAGGCCCAGACATGGGCCTTTTTCAGCACGAGCGGGGCGTCGTGCTTTTGCCGAAAGACGGATTTGTAAGTTCTGCATGAATATTGATTCAATATTATATCAATAATATCGCAAGAGATACATTAATGTATTAATCAGGGAGCAGACCGCCCTCTGGAGATGTTCTTGTCTCGGGAATTTTGAGGCCATTTCCCGAATATCGGCGGTATTCCTATGTTCTTCAGGCATGGGAACAGACGAGCATGTTCAGGCTCAGAAAAATCGTGTTCCTTTTTTGTTCTTATATTTCAGCGTCATGCCGTCATGGGGAAAAAGAAGATGCGTTCGGGCATTTTTTTTGGACAATATGGTATATTTTTTGCATCATTAAGTCGGAACATATCAAGCAGGAGTCCGACATGTATTCACTCGTAGAAAGCCGTGAAGCTGTGAACAACTGGTTGGAACGCTATGGCGTGCGCTTTGGAATTTACAAGAACGGGAAGTTCAAGGAGCAGCTCTTTCCCTTTGATCCCATTCCCCGCGTCATCGACCCCGAAGAGTGGGCCTATCTGGAAAAGGGTCTTGCGCAGCGCGTCAAAGCTCTCAACCTGTTTCTTGCCGACGTTTACGGCGAAAAGAACATCCTTAAAAATAAAGTCGTTCCCAAATCCTTTGTGTATGCCTCCAAGGGGTATCTTCCCCAGTGTGAAGGCATATGTCCTCCCCACGGCGTGTTCGCCCACATTGCCGGCATAGACCTGGTGCAGGCCAGGGACGGAAGATGGTTCGTGCTGGAAGACAATCTTCGCATTCCTTCCGGTGCGTCCTACCCTCTTATCGCCCGCACCATCTCCCGCAAGGTGAGTCCTGAAACGTTTTCCGCCAATCACATCGAAGACAACCGCGACTATCCGCAGCTTTTGAAGCATGTCTTGGACGACATGAACGTCAACGGGGGGCTCAACGTGGTCTTTACGCCCGGGCGCTACAATTCCGCGTTTTTCGAACACTCCTATCTTGCGGAACGCACGGGCTCCGTCCTCGCCTTTCCCGGGGATCTCATCGTGGAAGACAACCATGTGTACTATCAGGGCATTTTTCACGAAAAAACGCTGGTGGGCGCCATTTACCGCCGCGTGTCCGATGAATATCTCGACCCCATGGCCTTTGAGCCGGACTCGCTTCTCGGCGTGCCCAACCTCATGCAGGCCTATGCCGCGGGCAATGTGGCGCTTCTGAACTGCCCCGGCAACGGCGTGGCCGACGACAAGGGACTGTACTATTTCGTGCCCCGCATGGTGGAATACTATCTCGGCGAAAAGGCCATACTGCAGAATGCCCCCACCTACCTCCCCTATTATGAGGAAGACCGCGACTACGTTCTTGCCAACGCGGAAAAGCTGGTCATCAAGGACGTGAGCGAGGCCGGAGGCTACGGCGTGGTGTTCGGGCGCGATCTGGAGCATGACCGTCTGGAAAAGCTGAAGGAGCTCATCCGTTCCGAGCCCCGTCGGTGGATTGCTCAGGAAGTGATCAATTTCAAGGACCTGGAAACCATGGAAGATCACGGCGTCGTCTACCGCAAGGCCGATCTGCGTGCCTTTGTGCTTTCTTCCTCCGACAGTACGGTGGTCTGGAAAAGCGGTCTGACCCGGTTTGCCCGTCAGGCCGACTCCTTTGTGGTCAACTCCAGTCAGGGGGGCGGCTTCAAGGATACCTGGGTATTGCGCGATCACAAGTCGCTGGCAAAGCCCTTTTAACATCATCCACCATCATCACAGAAGGATACGCCATGTCTTCCATATCTCCCGCCAAGGCGAACCATCTTTTCTGGCTGGGGCGCTATGCCGAGCGCCTTTTCGCGCAGCTCCATTTTCTGCGTCGGTATTATGACCTGTGTCTGGATGAAGGCCGGGAAGATGCGCTTCAGATTTATTGCCGGAAACTTTCCCTCGTCAACTGCCCTTCCGACAGAGAAACATTTTTGTATCAGCATCTGTTCGAGAATACGCCGGGATCTCTTCTGTACTGCCTGGAATGCCTGAACGACAACAGCATCGTCCTGCGCGAAGAGCTTACCACGGCGTCCATCAGCTATGTGAATCTCTGCATGGCCACGCTGAATCACTGCCGCCACAAGCATGACATCAACATCGTTCGTCTTCAGCCTGTCACCGACTATATTCTTGCCTTCTGGGGTTCCGTGTTCCAGCATGTAACCAATATTGCCACTCTGGATATGCTTTTTATCGGCAAGCATGTGGAATATATTGATATGTATTCAAGGTTCGACTATCCTTTCAAACGCGTGGCCGCGGAGTGGGAAAGCCTGGACCACCGGCTGGGGCATATTGAAGACATGGTGGATGAACGTTGCAGAAACAGGCTCAGGGAGATATTCTCCGACGGGCGCGATTACGGGAATAAGATTCCCGACGTGCTCTGTTCGTTGAACTCCCTGGTCCTGGTATGAAGCAGTTCTTTTATCGTTACGAAAGCACCATTACTTTTTCCTCTCCGGTTTCCGCGCATTCCTGGCTTTTGCGCTGCATGCCGAGGCAGGAGTCCTTTCAGCATGCCGAGCGGGTGCAGATGCGCGCGGCCGTCATGCACGAAGACGGCCGCGACGTCGTGCTGTCCGTCTGCTTCAGCCGCGATGCTTTCGGCAACGCCGTGCAGACGGGGTATGTATCGGAAGCGCATCTGCGTTTCAGCATTGTTTCCGAAGGTGTGGTAAGGCAGACGCCGTATCGAATTTGCGGCACGGCGCACGGCATGTTTCTGGAACATACCGCGCTCACGCTCCCCGACGGGGAGATGAAACGCTTTGCCGGGCAGTCCTTCGTCGGAAAGGAAGACCGGCCGGAGGAGCTTTTGCCCGGCGGACCCGTTGCCGACAGGGCGCTTTCGCTGTGCAGCGCCGTTCATGCATACATGACCTACGCTCCCGGCGTCACCACGGTGAATACCACCGCGGCTCAGGCCTTTGCTCTGAGGCGTGGCGTCTGTCAGGATTATGCTCACGTGCTGATCGCCCTGCTGCGTTCGTGCGGTATTCCGGCACGGTATGCCTGCGGCTATCTCGTCGGCGAAGGGGCGACGCACGCATGGGTGGAGTTCTTCGATCAGGGAGTGTGGCGGGCGCTTGATCCCACCAACAACCGTCTGCTTTGCTACGGCTGCATCAAGGTGGCCCACGGCCGCGACAGCGCCGACTGCTCCGTGAATCGGGGCGTGTTCAGCGGCAGGGCCTCGCAACAGAACACCTTAGACATCAAAGTGGAAGAAGCATGATAAAAACCGTCATCTCCACGGAGCTTCCCGTCGATGAGCACCTGCTCATCCGCAAGAACAGCATTTCGTCGGGCTCCGGGAAAAAACGCATCTGCATCGTCACCGGAACTCACGGCGACGAGCTGGAAGGGCAGTACATCTGCTATCGCATCGGCAGCATTCTTCAGGAGCATCCCGAGTGCCTGGACGGCACCGTGGAAATTTATCCCGCGCTCAATCCTCTGGGCATCGACTCCATCACGCGGGGCATCCCCAATTTCGATCTGGACATGAACCGCATCTTTCCCGGCGATCCCCGGGGCAGCATGGCGGAAAATACGGCCTACAACATCATTGAGGATCTGAAGGGCGCCGATCTGGTGCTGGACATTCATTCCAGCAACATTTTTCTGTACGAGGTGCCGCAGGTCCGCATCAATCAGCTGACGGCGGAAAAGCTCGTTCCTCTGGCCAAGTATCTGAATCTTGACTTCCTCTGGGTGCATGAGGCCGCCACCGTGCTGGAAGCCACGCTGGCCTATTCGCTCAACGCCCTGGACACGCCCACGCTGGTGGTGGAGATGGGCGTGGGCATGCGCATCACCAAGAGCTACGGTGATCAGCTCGTGGGGGGCATACTGAATCTCATGCGGCATCTCGGCGTATGGAAGGGGGACGTTCCCGAACCTCCGGCCGGACATCGAACCATTCTTTCCACCAGAGGCTCGGTGGAGTTCATCAACGCTTCCGCCTCGGGCGTGTTCATTCCGCTTATCCGGCAGTCCAACGAAGTTGAGGCCGGACAGTCCATAGGCCGCATCGTCGATCCCCTGCGCGGCGTGGTGCTGCAGGAGGTGGCCGTGGACAAGCCGGGGTTCGTCTTTACCATACGGGCCTACCCCGTCGTGTATGAGGGGTCTTTGCTGGCGCGCGTCTACAGGGAGGACAACGCATGAAACGTGAACGTCTTTTCGTCATGCCGTCTCCGTTCCGCGACGAGTTCCGCATTCACGGATTCCGCTTCGGTTCGGGCAAAAAAAGTCTGGCCGTGGTGGGAGCCATGCGCGGCGACGAGCTGCAGCAGCAGTTTGTCTGTTCGCGTCTTGTCCATACGCTTCAGGATCTGGAGGAGAGGGGAGAGCTCATGCCCGGGCATGAGATTCTCATCATTCCCTCGGCCAATCCCTTTGCCATGAACATAGGCAAGCGCTTCTGGGCCATGGACAATACCGACATCAACCGCATGTTCCCCGGCTACGCGCTCGGCGAGACCACGCAGCGCATAGCCGCCGCGCTGTTCGAGCATATTCAGGGCTATCAGTTCGGCGTGCAGCTCGCGAGCTATTATCTGGCGGGAGACTTCATTCCCCATGTCCGCATGATGCATACCGGCTATGAGGACGTGGAGCTTGCTCAGGGCTTCGGCCTTCCCTATACGCTGGTGCGCAATCCTCTGCCCATAGACACCACCACGCTGAACTACAACTGGCAGATATGGGAAACTCAGGCCTTTTCCGTCTATGCCGGGCACACCGGCGTCATCGACGTGACCACGGCCGATGACAGCCTTTCCGCCATTCTGCGCTTTATGGCGCTGCACGGCATGATCAGGCATCGTTCCCATCCGGGATACCATTCCCAGGTGGTGCAGGAAGAGGATCTCATCAACGTCAAGGCCTGCCGTGCAGGCATCATGTACTGCCTGTGCAAGCCCGACGACCTTGTTCGTCGTCATCAGCGTCTTGCGAGCATTCTCGATCCTTACGACGGTTCCGTGCGCTGGGAGGTCCGTGCTCCGGCGGACGGGACCGTGTTCTTCATGCAGACGCGCCCGCTGGTGCTGGAAAATTCCATGCTGTTCAGGCTCATTGCCAGCTGAGCGCAATCCTGTTGCGTCAGGCCGGCATTTTCGGATGCCGTCCTGTTCCCGGACATGTCGGACGGCAGTCTGAAGAAAAAGGAAGGGCGCTCCCTGTGGGGAGCGCCCTTGATATTTAAAGTTCCGGCGCGTCGAAGAGCGCGTCTTCCTCGGGGTATTTGGCTTCGTATTGTGCCTTGAACTCGGCGTAACGTCCTTCAAGAATGGCCTTTCTCGCACCGCGCACCATGTCGAGGAAGTAGGTGAGGTTGTGCAGCGAGTTGAGGCGGAAGGCGAGCAGCTCCTGACTCACGTACAGGTGGCGCAGATAGGCCTTGCTGAAGGTGCGGCAGGTGTAGCAGCTGCACTTCGGATCGAGGGGACTGTCGTCTTCGGCGTACTGGAGGCGCTTGATGTTGATCTTGCCTTCCGAGGTGTAGAGCGTACCGTTGCGGGCGTTTCTGGTGGGCAGCACGCAGTCGAACATGTCCACGCCGGCTTCTATGCCGTGCAGGATGTCCAGCGGCGTGCCCACGCCCATGAGATAGCGGGGCTTGTCCTGCGGCAGCACGGGGTTGAGTACGCGCAGGTTCTTCATCATGAGATTCTTGGGTTCGCCCACGGCAAGGCCGCCGATGGCGTAGCCCTCGAAGCCTATGTTCATGAGCTGCCTTGCCGAAGCCTCGCGCAGCTCGGGGAAGGTGCAGCCCTGCACGATGCCGAACAGAAGATTGCCCGCGCTTCCCGCGGGATAGGCGTCCCGGCAGCGCTGTGCCCATTCCGTGGTGCGCTTCACGGCTTTTTCGGCTTCCTCATAGGTGGCGCCGTAGCCGAGGCACACGTCGAGCGGCATCATGATGTCGGAATTCAGGTTGCGCTGGATGGAGATGACCTTTTCCGGCGTGAACATGTGCTTCGATCCGTCGATGTGGGAACGGAACTCCACGCCGTCGGCCTTCATCTTGTTCAGCTTGCTCAGGCTGAAGGCCTGAAAGCCGCCGCTGTCCGTGAGGATGGGCTTGTTCCAGCGTATGAACTCATGCAGGCCTCCGCGCCGGGCCACGAGCTCGTCTCCCGGACGCAGATACAGGTGGTAGGTGTTGCCTAGAATGATCTGCGCACCTATGGCGTTGAGATCGTCGGGAGCGAGGGCCTTGACGCTGCCTACCGTGCCCACGGGCATGAAGATGGGGGTTTCTATGACGCCGTGCGCGGTATGAAGCAGGCCGGCGCGGGCGTTGCCGTCCTTGCCCAGAAGTTCAAAGGTGCCGGGAGCTTTGTCCATGGATGCCTCGAAAAGGGTTAAAGTGCGAGATCCCAGCACAGCAGCAGGATGAGAGGCGCGGCGCAGCCGAGCGCGATTTCCAGCGGGCGGGGAAGACCGTCATGATGCCGCAAGGCGAAGCTTACGGCAAGTCCGATGATGAAGCCGGACACAAGACCGAAAATATGGGCGGAATAGTCCACGTTTCTGCCTTCCGCACCGAGCATGGCCAGAAAGGCGAGACCTGCCGCCACGGGAAGCACGAGACGCCGGAATCCCTGAAGATGCGAGCGGACGACGATGTCGGCGCACAGAAGACCCATCATGCCGAACATGGCCGTGGAGAATCCGAGGCTGGAATATCCGGGGTCGCGGTAGAGAACGTTCATGGCATTGCCGAGCATTCCTGAGGCGAGCGTTGCGAAAAGCGTGAGGCCGAGACCGATGCGTCGGGCGAGCAGAATGAGGAAGGGCGAGCCGAAAACGACGTTGCTGAACAGATGAAGCGTGTCGGCGTGCAGCGTGAGGGCCGTGGCCGTGCGCCACCATTCGCCGTTGCGCACTTCGGTCACGTTGAGCTTGCCGCAGCGCACCCAGTACTCCGGATCGGGCAGATGTTCGAAGGGCAGGGGCCACCAGCCCATGCAGAGCCCGTACCAGAATATGAGAAACAGCATGACGAGCATGGCCCAGTGCGCGTTGCGGCGCTGGGGGACGGGGCGGAGATCCGGCTTTTTTTCCTCTGCCACGGCGGAAAGTTCGGCGCGGGCCACGTCCTCGAACATGGCGGGCACGAAGGCGCGCGTCTGGGAGCCGTGTCCCGTTATGATGTAGGGGATGTCCCGGGAGTCGAGCACGAGACGCAGAAGTTCCATCTGCCTTGTTCCCAGGGCGGGCAGTGCGCGTCCCATGTGTCCGGGGCCGCGGAAGTCCACCACGCGCCAGCCTTCCGGCACGCGCAGAGAACGACGCCACAGACCGATGTGGCTTTTCGGGCGATGGCGGAAGGCAGCGCTGATGTCGTTCATGAGAACCTGTCGTTGCGGTCGTCGACGGGATGGCGAACGGCTGCAGGGAATTATTAATCAAAAAAAGGCGGAGATGTTATCCCCGCCTTTGGAAAGATCGGCAAGCCTGATTATTCGGCGTCGTTCTTGACGACGGGCTTCACCACGGCGCCGGAACGGAGGCAGCGGGTGCACACGTTGATGGTGCGCACGGTGCCGTCGGCTTCCTGATGGCGGACAGCCTGCAGGTTGGGGTTGAAGCGACGCTTGGTCTTGATATTGGAATGGCTCACAAGGTTACCCACCTGAGCTTTCTTGCCGCAGATTTCACACTGTTTACCCATGGTATATCCTCCATAAAAAAGCCCGTGTGGGGCGGAATGCTGCTGAAATTCGATACCTTTTGTATCGTAAGGACTGCTAGCAATAGCCTGTATTTGAAAAAAAGGCAAGTGAAAAAGGGGAAGCGTTCCGGGCTGCACCGGGGTTCCGGGAAGCTGCGCCTGCTGTCGAAAATCATTAAATATGAGTTATGGCAACAGGTTGAATGATGACTGAGGCGGCATGGAAAAGGCGTGGCTCTGGAGAGCAACGATGATCCTCCCGAGCGCCATTTAAAAGTTTTCGGAAGGAGGATGGGGAGCGGGGGAAGGAGGAGGGCCCTTTTTCAAAAGGGTTTTCTTCTTCCCCCGCTTTTCCTAGTCTTCAAAAAAGATGGGAGGAACGTCGGCAAGCGTGGCGACCATGACGGCCTTGATGGTGTGCTTGCGGTTTTCGGCTTCGTCGAAGACGATGGAGCGGGGAGACTCGAAGACTTCTTCCGTCACTTCCAAGGCGTCGAGGCCGAACTTCTGGTAGATCGATTCGCCCACGGCGGTTTCGCGGTTGTGGTAGGCGGGCAGGCAGTGCATGAACTTGCAGTCGGGGTTTCCGGTGAGTTCCATGACGCGGGCGTTGACCTGGTAGGGCAGAAGCTGTTCGATGCGTTCCTTCCAGACTTCGTCGGGCTCGCCCATGGAGACCCACACGTCGGTATAGACGAAGTCGCATCCCTTCACGCCTTCGGCCACGTTGTCGGTGCGCACGATTTCGGCGCCCGACTTTTCGGCTTCGGCAAGGCACATGTTGTAGATTTCGTCGCTGGTCTGGAGCGAGGCCGGGGCCACGGAACGGAACTTCATGCCCATCTTGGCCGCGCCCATCATGAGGGAGTTGCCCATGTTGTAGCGGGCGTCGCCGAGGTAGGCGAAGGTGATTTCGTGAAGCGGCTTGTCGCAGTGCTCGGTCATGGTGAGGAAGTCCGCGAGAATCTGCGTGGGATGCGCTTCATTGGTGAGTCCGTTCCACACGGGAACGGGGGAGAACTCGGCCAGCTTTTCCACGATGTTCTGACCGTAGCCGCGGTATTCGATGCCGTCGTACATGCGGGAGAGCACGCGGGCGGTGTCGGCCATGGATTCCTTCTTGCCTATCTGCGAACCGTCGGAAAGATAGGTGGCGTGCGCGCCCTGGTCGTAAAGGGAGGTTTCAAAGGCGCAGCGCGTGCGGGTGGAGGTTTTTTCAAACACCAGAGCCACGTTCTTGCCCTTGAGGAACTGCGGCTCCTTGCCGTCCTTGCGCAGCTTCTTAAGGCGGGCGGCGAGACGGAGAAGGTAGGCGAGCTCTTCCCTGCTGAAGTCGGCGATTTTCAGAAAGTCACGATTCTTGAGGTTGATCATGGGAGACTCCTTGAATGATGGCATCAGAAGTGCAGCATCATGCCGACTTCGTCGCATTTATAAAATTTCGGACACTTGCTGCACTCGGCCCACACCACGGGGGAGAGCGTGTCGCGATCCACGGCAGAAAAGCCGAGGGATGAGAAGAATCCCGGGGCCAGCGTGAAGGTGAACACATGGGCGGCGCCGAGATTGCGGGCGTCTTCAATGAGATCCTGCACGAGCAGACGGCCTATGCCTTTATGCTGAAGCTGGGGATGCACGGCCACGGAACGCACTTCGGCGAGGTCTTCCCACAGAACGTGCAGGCCGCCGCACGCAAGCACGATTTCCCTGCCGTCCATCGTGGCGGTGATGACCCTGTAGTCCTGGATGTTCTGATAGAGATACAGCGGGCCCCGGGCCAGCATGATGCGGGCGGAGGCGAACTCGTTGATGAGATTGGACATGCCGTCCACGTCCTGTATTCTGGCCTTGCGGCTCGCAATGTTTTCCGGAAGCGACAGACCGCTGATGTCGGGCAGCATGGACTGTTCGCCGGAAACGGCCGCCTGCGGAGCGGAAGCGAAACGATGCATGGGGATCCCCCTCTGAAAATAAGATGAGTCAGAAAAAATAGCGCCGTTTACCCGCGTTTGGCAAGGGTTTGAGCGCTCCCGGGCCGTTTTTCCCGGCATGGGCGCATTCAGAAAGCATTTGCGCGCCATGAGGGATTCTGCTATGCTGACTCCCGCTCTTGTGATTTTTTAAACACGGTGGCAGAATGCTCCCGACGCCGGACGGAGGAGGCTGATCCGTCCGCATGCTTTTGCGTCATGTTGCGAGACATTCACCGAAAGTCCCGATCATCCGGGCAAAGGAAAGGAATTATGAAAAAGGTAAGAGTTGCTATCAACGGCTTCGGCCGTATCGGTCGTCAGGTCTTCCGCGCCATGTACGGCAAGTATGCCGACAGCGCCGAAATCGTCGCCATCAATGACCTGATGGACGCCAATACCAATTTCCATCTGCTCCAGCACGACACCTCCTACGGCCCCTCCGCCTTCACCTGCGAAGTGGCTTCCGAAAAGACCTCCGTGGGCGGCGTCGACTGCACCATGGTGAAGGTCGGCGACTGGAACGTGGCCTGCCTTGCCGAGCGCGACCCCAACAACCTGCCCTGGAAGGCCCTGGAAGTGGACGTGGTGGTGGAATCCACCGGCATCTTCCGCAGCGCTCCTCAGGCCGCCGTTCATCTGGAACGCGGCGCCAAGAAGGTCATCATTTCCGCTCCCGCCAAGCAGCCTGACCTCACCGTGGTCATGGGCGTGAACCAGGACATGTACGATCCCGCCAAGCACAACATTCTGTCCAACGCCTCCTGCACCACCAACTGCCTCGCTCCCGTGGCCAAGGTCATGCATCAGGAATTCGGCCTCAAGCTCGGCAACATGGTCACCGTGCACTCCTACACCAACGACCAGCGCATCCTCGACCTGCCCCACAAGGACCTGCGTCGCGCCCGCGCTGCCGCTCTGAACATCATTCCCACCAGCACCGGCGCAGCCAAGGCCGTGGCCGAAGTCATTCCTTCCCTCAAGGGTCGCTTCTCCGGCTATGCCCTGCGCGTGCCCACTCCCACCGTGTCCATCGTGGACTTCTCCGCCATTCTTGAAAAGTCCACCGACACCGAAACCCTGGTGAACGCCTTCCGCGCCGCTTCCGAGACCTACCTCAAGGGCATTCTCGGCGTGAACGACCTTCCCCTCGTGTCCATGGACTTCAAGGGTGATTCCCGTTCCTCCATCGTGGAATCCGAATACTGCACCGTGCAGGACGGCACCCTCGCCAAGGTGGTGAGCTGGTACGACAACGAATGGGCGTACTCCGTCCGCGTGACCGACCTCATCCACTACATGCAGAGCAAGGGTCTCTAAGACCGGCTCCGCGGCAGCGGAATATCGGATTCGCGTCGTGAGGCGCAACCGGCAAACAGACAGGCCGCCGCTCCCGAAAAGGGGCGGCGGCCTTTTGCGAACTCTTGCTTAGACGGAACGCTCGGGGCATACTGCCGCCATGAAATTTTTTCCCAGTCAGTTTTCTCTGTTGAGCCAGGGGAAGGGCGCGCGAAGGAACTTCGGCTACTTCTTTCGCGTCATCTTCATCCTTACCGTGTTCGTGGCCGTGTTCAGCGTCATGTTCCACTACATCATGGAATATGAGGGACGTGACTACTCCTGGATAACCGGCCTGTACTGGACGCTCACCGTCATGTCCACGCTGGGATTCGGCGACATCACCTTCAATTCCGATCTGGGACGGGCGTTTTCCATCGTGGTGCTGCTCACGGGCATCGTGGGACTGCTCATTGTTCTGCCTTCATCGTTCATCCAGTTCGTCTACACGCCGTGGCTCGAGGCGCAGAAGAAGAAGGAAGTGCAGCACAGTCTTCCCGCATCGGCGCGCAATCACGTCATCATCGTGGGCGTGAGCCCCGTGGCGCGCAACCTTGCGCAGGTGCTTTCCCGCTACGGATTCCACAGCGTGCTTTTGTGCGCCACCACCCAGCAGGCGCTGGATCTCATGGATCTGGGGCTGCACGCCGTGGTCGGCGACTATGACGACGTTGAGGTCTACCGGGGACTTCATGCCCAGAATGCGAGACTTGTGGTGGCTCTCGACACCGACGTGCGCAACATCAACGTGGCCTTCACCCTGCGTGAACTCGACAAGAACGTGCCCATGGTGTCCCGTGCCGAAAAGGATGAGTCCATCGACATTCTCAAGCTCGCCGGCTGCTCCTCGGTGTTCCAGTTCCGCAAGTCTCTGGGCCGCTCCCTCACCCGCCGCGTCATCACCGACAAGCTCAGCGTGAGTCCCCTCGTGACCTTCGGCCCTCTTGTCATCGCCGAGGCGCCGGTGAAGCAGACCTCCCTTTCCGGCATGACGCTCAAGGAAAGCAATCTGCGCGGCAGAACGGGCGTCAACGTCGTGGGGCTCTGGGATCACGGCGTGTTCGAGCATCCCGGCCCGGACACCGTGCTTGCGGAGCACAAGGTGCTGGTCATGGCGGGTTCGAAGGAACAGATGGCCGCATTCTCCCGTGAGCTTGCGCGGGAAAAGACGGAGGAGACGAAGCCTGCGGGACGCGCTCCCGTGCTGGTCATCGGCGGCGGACGCGTGGGCACCGCCGCGGCCATGGAGCTGAAAGCCCGAGGCCTCGACGTGGTGGTGGTGGACCGTTCGAACATCGCCTCGCGCATACCGGGCATACGCGTGCAGGTGGGGGACGCTTCCGATCCGTTCACGCTGGAGCAGGCCGGCATCAAGACTTCGCCCTCCATTCTCATCACCACGCACGACGACGACACCAACATCTACCTGACCATCTACTGCCGCAGACTGCGCCCCGACGTGCAGATCATCACGCGCACCAATCTCGACCGCAACGTGCACGTCCTGCACATGGCGGGCGCGGATCTCGTGCTTTCGCTGGCGTCCATGGTGTCCAGCCAGATCATCAATCTTCTGGAGCCGGGCAGGGTGTTCATGCTCAATGAGGGTCTCAACATCTTCCGGGCCGTGGCCGGCGAGGGGCTGGCGGGAAAGAATCTCGTGAACAGCGGCATACGCAGGAATCTGCGCTGCAACGTGGTGGCCGTGAAGACGGCACGGGGAGAAATGCTGGTGAACCCCGATCCCTTGCGGGAATTTCAGGCCGCGGACGAACTTTTTCTCATCGGCGACGCGGCTTCGGAAACGGCCTATTACGAGGCCTACTGGCCGGACAGAGGCCATCTGGAGCGGGAATGCGATCCCACATGCGGCGATGAGTCGCGCCATGAGCCGGGACAGGGCTGGTTTGCCTGATGCGCGCCGGACCGGAAATTTTTTTTCGGAAAGGAATGTCGTCCGGCTGCGAAGGGGCGGCCTTCGCGCGGAGCCTTCCATGCACGGCGGATTTAACCGCGCATGATGCTTAATAAAATGACTTTTTTCTCCGCAGCGCTCCCGGGGCGGAGAAAAACGAAAATTTTTTAAAAAAAACTTGACTGCCGGGGCCTTGAAAGCTACAAATAGACCTCGCCCATGTTATGGGCATTTCCCTGGACGGCAGGGAAGGGCAGATGGAATCTGTCCTGCTGTACTCTGAGCATTCGATCAGGGTTTTGACATTTGCAGGCGTCGCACATGCCTAAGATGTCAGACCGCAACAATCCGGGACTTCGCGGATTGCAAGGTTTTCCGGTGGATGGGCAATCCATGCGCCGGGTGTGTGTTGGCTCCTGCGGGACCACCTGTTTGACGGAAAGCAACTTTCCGGACAGGCCAGGTTGGCGACCAGGATCGGCTAGTATGGACTTTTGCAGGGCTCGAACGGTTGCCATTGGTTCCGTTCTTCTCTTTATCCCCCGCATACATATCCATGAGCCGAACGACTTTGATGCTTTTTCAAAGGCGTTTTTGGTCGTTGCCTGACTTTAGGTGTAGGAACGAAGGGCGCTTCTTCACGCAAGGTGAGCGTAAGAGTGCCTCATGAAATGACCGGCTCCTTGCCCGGTCAGCCGCCCTTTCGGCGGTGGATTCTCCGGCTGAAATACTCCGACAGGGATCAGCCGGAGCGGGTTTGCCAGAAAATGGAGATTCGCAATGACGACAGTTGGCAGTGATCGTATCCGTATCAAGCTTAAGGCTTACGATTACCGCATCCTGGACAAGGCTGTGGCGGAAATCGTGGACACTGCGCGCAATACCGGCGCTGGTGTGGCTGGGCCTATTCCTCTGCCCACCAACATTCACAAGTACACGATTCAGCGCTCGGTCCATGTGGACAAGAAGTCCCGTGAGCAGTTCGAGATGAGGGTCCACAAGCGCCTTATGGACATCCTCGACCCCACGCAGCAGACCGTGGACGCTCTGGGCAAGCTTTCCTTGCCCGCCGGCGTGGATGTGGAAATTAAGCTCTAGAGAGGGGCGTCATGTCTGAAAAAATGGGTATTATTGGACGAAAGCTGGGCATGACCCGTATTTTCGCCGATGACGGCAGCGCTGTTGCCGTTACCGTGGTCAAGGCAGGTCCCTGCCCCGTGACCCAGGTAAAGACGGTGGAAAACGACGGCTACAACGCTCTTCAGATCGCCTTTGAAGAAGTGGCTGAAAAGAAGGTGACCAAGGCTATGCGCGGTCACTTTGCCAAGGCCGGCGTGGCTCCCTGCCGCGAAGTTCGCGAGATCCGTCTCGCCGAACCGGCCGCCGTTGAAGTCGGCCAGGTCCTCACCGCCGAAGTGTTCGCCGCCGGCGACACCGTGAAGGTGACGGGTACCAGCATTGGTAAAGGTTATCAGGGCGTTATGCGCCGTTGGAACTTCCATGGCATGGACGATGGCCATGGCGACGAAAAGGTGCATCGTTCCGGTGGTTCCATCGGTAACAACACCTTCCCCGGACATGTGTTCAAGGGTAAGAAGATGGCCGGTCAGTGGGGCGCCGAGCGCGTTACCACGCAGGGCCTGAAGATCGTGGAAGTTCGCCCCGAGGATAACGTCATCCTTATCAAGGGTGCCGTGCCCGGACCGAAGAACGGTCTGGTGCTGGTGCGCAAGCAGTAGTGCGCAACACAGGAGATGAAGCAATGGCTGTTATGAAAGTATACGATCAGAACAATCAGGAAGCCGGGGAAGTCACCCTCGCTCCCGAAGTGTTCGAAGTCGAAGTGAGGCCGGAGATTCTGAACCTTGTGGTTCGTGCCTATCGCGCCGCCCAGCGTGCCGGTACTCACGCCGCCAAGACCCGTGCCTTCGTGTCCGGCGGTGGCAAGAAGCCCTTCAAGCAGAAGGGCACTGGCAATGCGCGTCAGGGTTCCAACCGTTCGCCCATCATGCGTGGTGGCGCGATCATCTTCGGACCCCAGCCGCGTGACTACAGCTTCAAGGTCAACAAGAAGGTGCGCGCTCTGGCTCTGCGCATGGCTCTTTCCTCCCGCGTGGCCGACGGCCTCAAGGTGGTCAAGGGCATTGAACTTGCCGAAGCCAAGACGAAGCTCTTCGCCGGCGTTGCCAAGAACCTTGGTCTGACCAAGGCTCTCGTGGTGGCCGCTCCCGAAGAAAACGGCGTGAATCCCACGCTCGCTCTCGCCGCCCGCAACCTCCCTGGTATCACCCTCGTCACCCCCGATGCCGTGACTGTGTACGATGTGCTCAATTGCAAGCAGCTCGTGGTGCTGGAAGGTGCTCTGCCCCATCTGGAAGAGAGACTGAAGTAGTCGCTCGCCTTGAAAGGAATGGACATGGATTACACGAAAATTCTTCTTCGGCCCGTGGTGACCGAAAAGGCCACCGCCCTTCGTGAAGAAGGCGTGTATGCCTTCTTCGTCGATACCAAGGCCAACAAGATCGAGATCGGTAAGGCAGTGGAAGAAGCCTTCAAGGTCAAGGTCACGAATGTCAATGTCATTACGGTCAAGCCGCGCCGTCGCGTGCGCCAGGGCCGCGTGAAGGGCCGCATCCCGGGCTATCGCAAGGCCTATGTGACCCTCGCCGCTGACAACAAAATCGATTTCTTCGAGGGAGTCTAGTCAATGGCTGTTCTGAAGATGAAACCGACCTCGGCTGGACGTCGTTTCCAGACTGTGTCCGACTTCGCTGAGATCACCAGATCCACGCCGGAAAAGTCTCTCACCGAAGGTCTTACCAAGAAGAGCGGCCGCAACAACAACGGCCGCGTTACCAGCCGTCGCCGTGGCGGCGGTCATAAGCGCCTGTATCGCATCATCGACTTCAAGCGCGACAAGATGGGCATCGCCGCCCGCGTCGCTGAAATCGAATACGATCCCAACCGTACCGCCCGCATCGCTCTTCTGACCTATGCCGACGGTGAAAAGCGCTACATTCTCGCTCCCGTGGGCATTCAGCAGGGCGACGTGATTGAAGCCGGCGACAAGGCCGACATCAAGCCCGGCAACGCTCTTGCCCTGAACCGCATCCCCGTGGGCACCAACGTGCACAACATCGAGATGCATCCCGGCCGCGGCGGCCAGATGTGCCGTGCCGCCGGCACCTATGCCCAGCTCGTGGGCAAGGACGGCAAGTATGTCATCCTCCGCCTGCCTTCCGGTGAAGTTCGCAAGGTGCTCGCCACCTGCATCGCCACCGTCGGTCAGGTCGGCAACGTGCAGCATGAAAACATCAGCCTTGGCAAGGCCGGCCGCAACCGCTGGTTGAGCCGTCGTCCCAAGGTCCGCGGCGTCGCGATGAACCCTGTCGACCATCCTCTGGGTGGTGGTGAAGGTCGCAGCTCCGGTGGTCGTCATCCTGTGACTCCCTGGGGCATTCCTACCAAGGGCTACAAGACCCGCGCAAAGAAGAAGCCTTCCGGCCGTCTCATCATCAAGAGCCGCGGTCAGAAGTAAGAGGAGCCGGACATGCCCAGATCTCTTAAAAAAGGTCCCTTTGTGGACGGCAGCCTCATGAAGAAGGTAGACGCGGCCGTTGCCAGCAACGACCACAAGGTCATCAAGACCTGGTCCCGCCGTTCCATGATTCTGCCTGAAATGGTTGGTTTGACGTTCGCCGTGCACAACGGCAAGAAGTTCATCCCGGTCTTCGTGACGGAAAACATGGTCGGTCACAAGATGGGCGAATTCGCGCCCACTCGTACGTTCCACGGCCACGCTGCGGACAAGAAGACGAAAGCGGTCAAAAAATAGCGAGTAACGTTCATGGAATCGAAAGCAATCTGCAAGTTTCAGCGCGTTTCTCCCCGCAAGACCCGTCTGGTTGCCCAGAACATCAAGGGTCTTCCTGTGGAAGATGCCCTGAACCAGCTCAAGTTCACGCCCAACAAGCCTGCCGGTGTTCTTTACGGAGTGGTTCGTTCGGCGCTGGCCAACGCCTCCCAGTTCCCTGGCATTGATGTGGACTCCATGTACGTCAAGGACGTGGTGGTCAACGAAGGCCCCACCTGGAAGCGCTTCATGCCTCGTTCTCAGGGTCGTGCTATGCACATTCGCAAGCGTACCAGCCACATTACCGTAATTCTCGCGGAAGGACAGGAATAGGCTATGGGTCAGAAAGTACATCCTTACGGCTTCCGTTTGGGATATAATAAGAATTGGCAGTCTCGCTGGTTCAGCAAGAAGGAATACGCTTCCTTCGTGTTTGAAGACCACAACATCCGCAAGTACGTGAAGAAGCTTCTCTACAGCGCCGGTGTTGCCAGAATCGAGATCGAACGTTTCGGCGGACGCATCCGCCTCATCCTTTCCACCGCCCGTCCCGGCATCGTCATCGGCCGCAAGGGCGCGGAAATTGAAAAGCTTCGCGCTGACCTCAAGAAGAAGTTCGGCCGTGACTTCACCCTCGAAGTGAACGAAATCCGCCGTCCTGAAATCGAAGCTCAGCTCGTTGCCGAAAACATCGCCATGCAGCTGGAACGCCGCGTCGCCTTCCGCCGTGCCATGAAGCGCACCGTGCAGATGGCCCGCAAGTTCGGCGCCGAAGGCATCAAGATTTCCTGCGCCGGCCGTCTCGCCGGTGCCGAAATCGCCCGCTCCGAATGGTATCGTGACGGCCGCGTGCCGCTTCAGACCCTGCGTGCCGACATCGACTTCGGTTTTGCCGAAGCCCACACCACCTATGGCCTCATCGGCATCAAGGCGTGGGTTTACAAGGGTGAAATCCTTGATAAAGAGGTTGAACAATAATGCTTGCTCCCAAGAGAATTAAATTCCGCAAGTGGCAGAAAGGCCGCCTGCGTGGCCCGGCCAACCGTGGCGCTACCATCGCGTTTGGTGAAATTGGCCTGAAGGCTGTCGAACATGGCAAGCTTTCCAGTCAGCAGATTGAAGCCGCCCGTATCGCCATGATGCGCCACATCCGCCGCGGCGGCAAAGTCTGGATCAGGGTGTTCCCCGATCATCCCGTGACCGCCAAGCCTCTGGCCACTCGTCAGGGTAGCGGTAAGGGTGCCCCTGTGGGCTGGTGCGCACCGGTCAAGCCCGGCCGCGTGCTGTATGAAATCAAGGGTGTCGACCTTGAACTCGCCAAGCGCGCCCTCACGCTGGCCAGCCACAAGCTGCCTGTGAAGACTGTGATCGTGGTGAGAGAGGGGGCCTTCGAATGAAAATGAAGGAAGTTCGCGAAATGAGCGTCGAGCAGCTCCAGGCGAAGCTGACTGAACTGCGTCAGGAACTTTTCAACCTGCGCTTCCAGCATGCCACTGCTCAGTTGGAAAAGACGGCGTCCATTCCGGCCACCAAGAAAGATATTGCCCGTGTGCTGACGGCTCTGGCCGCGGCCGCGAAGAACTAGGAGCGGATATGAACAGCGCAATCGAACAGCGCAACGGCAGAACGCTCGTCGGAACTGTGATCAGCGACAAGTGCGACAAGACCATTGTCGTCCTCGTTGAAACTCTGGTTCAGCATCCGCTTCTCAAGAAGTACATTCGTCGGCGCAAGAAGTTCACCGCCCACGATCCTATGAATGAGTGCGGCATCGGCGACAAGGTCAAGATTGTGGAATACCGGCCCATGAGCCGGAACAAGCGCTGGCACCTGGTGTCCGTGCTTGAAAAGGCCGTCTAGTCCCATTCGGGCTGACTAAAAGGAAACACTATGATCCAGGTAGAATCCAGACTCCAGGTGGCCGACAACTCCGGCGCCAAGGAAGTGGCCTGCATCAAGGTGCTGGGCGGCTCTCACCGTCGCTATGCCACGGTGGGCGATATCATCATGGTGTCCGTGAAGGACGCCATCCCCCACGCCAAGGTGAAGAAGGGCGATGTCATGGAAGCCGTGGTCGTGCGTACCGCCAAGGAAGTGCGCCGCGCCGACGGTTCCTACATCAAGTTCGATACGAACGCCGCCGTGCTTCTGACCAAGCAGGGTGAACCTGTGGGTACCCGTATCTTCGGACCCGTTGCCCGCGAACTTCGCGCCCGCAACTTCATGAAGATCGTGTCCCTTGCCCCTGAAGTGCTGTAGGAGCCAAGGCTATGAAACAGTTTCGTATTCATAAAGACGACAAGGTGATGGTGATCGCCGGCAAGGACGAAGGCAAGATCGGCAAGGTTCTGAAGGTCCTGCGCAAGTCCGACCGCATTCTGGTTGAGAAGGTGAACGTTGTGAAGCGCAACGTGCGCCCCAACCCCTACAAGCGCGAAGCCGGCGGCATCGTTGAAAAGGAAATGCCTATCCACGTCTCCAACCTGATGGTGGTTTGCCCGCACTGTGCAAAGCCCACCCGCGTTGGTTATCGGGTGACCGAAGACGGGAAGAAAGTCCGTTTCTGCAAGAAGTGCAACGAAACCCTCTAGAAGGTGAACGACGATGACCCGTCTGGAAACGATATACCGTGAGAAGGTGGTCCCGGCATTGCAGAAGGAGTTTGCTTACAAGTCTCCTATGCAGATCCCTGGGATCGAGAAGATCTCCCTGAATATCGGTCTTGGTTCTGCCAACCAGAACCAGAAGCTGATCGACGACTGCGTGGCCGACCTGACCGCCATTGCCGGCCAGAAGGCCGTAGTCACCCGCGCCAAGAAGTCCATTGCCGCGTTCAAGCTGCGTGAAGGCATGCCCATCGGCGTGCGCGTCACCCTGCGCAAGGACGCCATGTGGGACTTCCTTGACAAACTCATGAACTTCGCCATGCCCCGCGTCCGCGACTTCCGCGGCATCCCGGATCGTGGCTTCGATGGTCGTGGCAACTTCACCCTCGGTATCAAGGAACACACCATTTTCCCCGAAATGGAATCCGACCGTGTGGAAAACCCCGTGGGTATGAACATCACCATCGTGACCTCCGCAACCACGGACAAGGAAAGCAAGCTGATGCTCGAGCAGCTCGGCATGCCTTTCCGCAAGTAAGGAGTGAGCAATGGCTCGTACTGCTCTTAAAGTAAAAGCCGCCCGCAAGCCCAAGTTTGCTGTTCGCGCTTACAATCGCTGCCCTGTGTGCGGTCGTCCCCATGCTTTCATGCGTCAGTTCGGCCTGTGCCGTATCTGCTTCCGCAAAAAGGCGCTGAACGGCGAACTGCCCGGCGTCCGCAAATCCAGCTGGTAGTCCCAGCTAACTTTCAGGAGTTATACCATGTTGACCGATCCCATTGCCGATATGCTCACGCGTATCCGCAACGCACACCTGGCCCTTCACAAGGAAGTAAGTGTGCCGCGCTCGAAGATGAAGGAAGCCATGGCGTCCATCCTCAAGCAGGAAGGCTATGTGGAAGATGTTACCGTCGATGACCGTAACATCACCATTGCGCTGAAGTATGTGAAGGGGCGTCCGGCCATTACGGGCCTCAAGCGCATCAGCAAGCCTGGTCGCCGTGTCTATGTGGGCGCTCATCAGATTCCCCGCGTTCAGAATGGTCTTGGCATCTGCATCCTGTCCACTTCCCGTGGCGTTCTGGACGGCATGACCGCCCATGCGGACAAGACTGGCGGCGAACTTCTTTGCGAAGTCTGGTGATCGCGGCGTAACTGCCGTTGACCTTCAGCCAAGGTAGAATACATATGTCGAGAATAGGTAAACAGCCCATCGAGCTTCCCAAGGGCGTGGAAGTTAAGTTGGGTGAAGATATGGTCGAAGTGAAAGGCCCCAAGGGGACCCTGCAGACTCCGATTTGCAGCCTGCTGAACTACGAACTCGCCGATGGTCATCTCACCATCACCCGCAAGGACGACACCCGCGAGAGCAACGCTCAGCACGGCCTGCGCCGTACCCTCATCGCCAACTGCGTGGAAGGTGTGAGCAAGGGGTTCTCCAAGACTCTCGAAGTCATCGGTGTGGGTTTCAAGGTGGCCGTGAAGGGCAACATCATTGACCTTTCCGTCGGTTACTCCCATCCCGTGCTGCTTGAGCTTCCCAAGGGTCTGGAAGCCAAGGCGGAAGGCACCAAGCTCACCATTTCCGGTATCGATAAGGAACTGGTGGGTGAATTTGCCGCCCGCGTCCGCCGTGTGCGCGAGCCCGAACCCTACAAGGGCAAGGGCATCAAGTATGAAAACGAAATCATCCGTCGCAAGGCCGGCAAGTCCGGCGGCAAGGGCAAATAGGGGTAACGGACATGATTCTTTCCAAGAATGAAAGCCGGAAGCGCCGCAAGGTGCATATCCGGAAGAAGATTTCCGGCACGGTCGAAAGACCTCGTCTGGTTGTGTACCGTTCCAACCTGCATATCTACGCCCAGGTTGTGGATGATGCCTCCGGCAACACGCTGGTAGCCACCTCCACTCTCGCTCTCTCCAAGGGCGGTGAGAAGGCTTCCTGCAACAAGGCCGGTGCAGAACGCGTGGGCAAGGAAATTGCCCGCCTGGCCCTGGAGAAGGACATCCATAAGGTTGTCTTCGATCGTAACGGCTATCTGTATCATGGTCGCGTGAAGGCTGTTGCCGAAGGCGCCCGTGAAGGCGGCCTCGAATTCTAGTGGTCCAATCGGACAACAAGAGCAGGATAAATATGGAACAGCAGCAGCAAACGCAGCAGGATTCCGGCTACATTGAAAAGATCGTTAGTCTGAACCGTGTTGCCAAGGTCGTGAAGGGTGGCCGTCGTTTCAGCTTCAGCGCCCTCATCGTCGTTGGCGACGGCAAGGGCAATGTGGGCTACGGCCTCGGCAAGGCTCAGGAAGTTCCTGAAGCTCTGCGCAAGGCTACCGAACGTGCCCGCAAGTCCATGGTTCGGATTCCCCTGGTGGAAGGCACTCTGCCTTATGAAGTGCTCGGTCGCTTCGGCGCCGGCCGCGTCCTCCTGAAGCCCGCCTCCCGTGGTACCGGCATTATCGCCGGCGGCGCCGTCCGCGCCGTCATGGAAGCCGCCGGCGTCACCGACGTGCTCGCCAAGGCTATCGGCACCAACAACCCGCACAACGTCCTTCGCGCCGCCGTGGCCGGCCTGAGCTCTCTGCGCAGCGCCGAAGAAGTGTCCGAAGTGCGCGGTAAGAAACTGGAAGCCCCCCGCAAGTAGGGTCATAAGGTAGATTACCATGTCTGAAATCAAGGTGAAGCTCATCAAAAGCCGCATCGGCACGACCCCTGCCCAGAAGAAGGTTCTGGACGCCATGGGCCTGCGCCGTCGTGAGATGGAAAAAACCCTTAAGGATAACGCCGCCACCCGCGGCATGATCGCCAGCGTGTCCCACCTGGTTGAGGTCATTGCATAATGAGACTTAACGATCTGTATCCTTTCCCTGAAGAACGCAAGGGCCGCAAGCGTGTCGGCCGCGGCGCCGGTTCCGGCCTCGGCGGCACTTCCGGCAAGGGCCACAAGGGCCAGAACGCCCGTTCCGGCGGCGGTGTCCGTCCCGGTTTCGAAGGCGGTCAGATGCCCCTGCAGCGCCGTCTGCCCAAGCGTGGCTTCAAGAACTATCTGTTCAAGGTGACCTACGAAGTCATTAACCTCGACCGTCTTCTCGCGGCTTTCCCCGACCAGAAGGAAATCACCCTGGAAGACATCTACAGCCGTGGGCTGGTCAAGAGCGCTCTCGTCAAGATTCTCGGCGAAGGCGAAGTGACCCGTCCCGTCAGCATCGAAGCCTTCCGCTTCAGCCAGTCCGCCCGTGAGAAGATTCTTGCGGCCGGCGGTGAAGTGAAGGAACTTCTTGCCGACGAAGAACCCGCTACCACCGAGGAATAAGACGTGGCGAACGGCGTGGACAAAATGGCGCAAATGCCTGAGCTGCGTAAAAAGCTGGCATGGACCCTTTTCATCCTGTGTATGTACAGGGTGGGGGTCCATGTCCCTGTGCCTGGCATTGATGCCGGCGCGCTGTCTCACTTTTTCGCCAGTATGCAGGGTTCGGTTTTTGCTCTGCTCGATATGTTCTCCGGCGGCGGTCTCAGAAACGTTTCCGTGTTCGCCCTCGGCATCATGCCTTACATCTCGGCGTCCATCATCCTGCAGCTTCTGCAGGTGGTGAGCCCGGATATCAAGCGCATGGCCAAGGAGGAAGGACAGGCCGGCAGACGCAAGATTACGCAGTACACGCGATACCTCACTGTCGCGATAACCCTTATACAGGGCTTCGGCATCGCCGCTCTTCTTGAAGGCATGGTCAGCCCTGAGAACGCTCCCGTCGTCATGAATCCCGGCTGGGAATTCCGTCTGGTGACCATCGTCACGCTGACGGCAGGTACCATCCTCATCATGTGGCTCGGCGAGCAGATTACCGCCAAAGGCATAGGGAACGGCATTTCGCTCATCATCTTCTCCGGTATCGTCGTCGGCATACCGAGTGCTCTCATGCGCTCCTATCAGCTGATTAAGGCCGGTGACATGAATGTGCTCTTTGCCATCTTTATCCTTGTCATGATGCTGGCCGTCACCGTGGGCATCGTGTTCGTTGAGCGTGCTCAGCGCAGGATACCCATCCAGTACGCCAAGCGTCAGATTGGCCGGAAGATGTACGGCGGTCAGACCACCCACCTGCCTCTGCGCATCAACACCGCCGGTGTTATTCCTCCCATCTTCGCCCAGAGCCTTCTGCTCTTCCCGGCGACGGTGGCCGGTTTCTCCACCGCAGAGTGGCTGCAGAGAGTCGTGTCGTGGTTCCAGCCGACCTCCATTGTGTACAACATCATCTTCGTGGCGCTGATCTTCTTCTTCTGCTTCTTCTATACCGCCATCATCTTTGACCCCAAGGATATTGCGGAGAACCTGAAGAAGGCAGGCGGGTTCGTTCCGGGCATCCGTCCCGGCGACAAGACCCGTGAATACATCGACAACGTGCTTACTCGTCTTACCTTGTGGGGCGGCATCTATATATCCATCATCTCCGTGCTGCCCATGCTGCTGATTGCCCAGTTCAATGTGCCTTTCTACTTCGGCGGAACCAGCCTTCTGATTCTCGTCGGCGTGGCCATCGACTTCATGGGCCAGGTGGAATCCCACCTCATCTCCCAGCAGTATGAAGGCCTCATGAGCAAAGCAAGAAAGGGATAGGCATGAAAAAGTTTCGGGGCATTTTTATCAAGAATGAGCATGAGATCGAACTCATGCGCGTTGCCAACGGCATGACGGCGACCATTCTTGACGAACTGGTGGCCAACGTGCGTCCCGGCGTTCCCACCATATTTTTCGACGAGCTGGCCCGCAAGATGTGCCGCGACATGGGCGTCGTGCCCAACTTCCTCAATTACTGCGGTTATCCTTTTGCGCTGTGCTGTTCCGTCAACGAAACCATCATTCACGGTTTTCCTTCAAAGGACATCGTCTTGAAGGAAGGGGACATTGTCAGTTTTGACATGGGCGTGAATTACAAGGGTTTCAACGGGGATTCCGCCCGCACCGCGTTCTGCGGCGAGGTGTCGGACGAAGCCAGGCATCTTTCCGACGTGACGAAGCGCTGCCTCGAACTCGGAATCGCCGAGGCGCACCCCGGCAACAATCTCTATGCGATTTCGGCGGCGGTGCAGCGTCATGCCGAAATGGAAGGGCTCCATGTGATCCGTGATTTCGTCGGGCATGGCATAGGCGCCAGCCTTCACGAAAAGCCGGAAGTGCCCAACTTCGTGCCACGCGGCGGCATGATGGACGGCGTTCCGGGCGGACCTCCGCTGAAACCTGGCATGGTTTTGGCCATCGAGCCCATGTTGGCAATCGGCACCCATGAGGTGGAAATCATGTCCGATGGCTGGACGACGAAGATGAAGGATCGGAGTCTGTCCGCCCATTGGGAACACACCGTGGTCATCCGGCCCGACGGAGCAGAGATACTCAGTCTGGCCGAAAACTACCGGCCGTGATTTTCGCGTCGTGAAACACTGTCCTTGACAGGGTGATGATAACAAGATAAGAGAAACGGTTCCAGGCGATTTTTTCGCCGTAATCGTGTATCGAAAAGTAACTAACGGAGTGAGCGATGAAAGTCAGGCCGTCCGTCAAAAAAATCTGCCCTAAGTGCAAGGTTATCCGGCGCAAGGGTGTTTTGAGAGTGATCTGCGAAAACCCCCGGCATAAACAGCGCCAGGGCTAACCTTGCAGGAGTCTTAACGTGGCCAGAATTGCAGGCATTGAACTGCCCCGTGGTAAAAGAGCGGATATCGCACTTACCTATATTTATGGCATCGGCCGGGCTACTGCCCTTGAAATCCTTGCTGCTTCCGGCGTCGACTGGAACCGCAGCATCGACGATCTCAGCGCCGATGAAGTGAACGAAGTCCGTAAGGAAATCGAAACGAACCACAAGGTGGAAGGCGACCTCCGCCGTGAAGTGGCTTCGAATATCAAGCGTCTGATGGATATTGGCTGCTACCGTGGCCTGCGCCACCGCCGTGGTCTGCCCGTCCATGGTCAGCGTACTCACACGAACGCTCGTACCCGCAAGGGTCCGCGTCGTGGCAATGTGGGTAAAAAGAAGTAGGAAGCTGTATCTGATGCAGCCCATCTTCGGCTGATCGAGACACCATAGCTCCAAGGAAGTGCAAGATGGCAAGAGCCAAACGTGCAGTCAAAAAGAAGGAAAAGAAGAACATTCCGCTGGGCATCGCCCACATTGCGGCTTCTTTCAATAATACTATCGTTACCTTCACCGATACTCGCGGCAACACCGTGAGCTGGTCCTCCGCTGGACAGAGCGGTTTCAAGGGTTCCCGCAAGTCCACTCCCTTCGCGGCTCAGGTTGCGGCCGAAAACGCCGCCCGTCGCGCTCAGGACAATGGCATGCGTACTGTGGGTGTGTATGTGAAGGGTCCCGGCGCCGGCCGTGAATCCGCTCTGCGCGCTATCAACGCCGCCGGTTTCAAGGTCGCGTTCATTCGTGACGTGACTCCCATTCCCCACAACGGTTGCCGTCCTCCCAAGCGGCGCCGCGTCTAACGCCTTGAAGACAAGGAGAACTAGCCTTGGCAAAATATAATGACGCCAAATGCCGGCTTTGCCGTCGTGAAGGCACCAAGCTGTTTCTGAAGGGCGACCGTTGCTTCACTGACAAGTGCGCTCAGGACCGCCGCCCCTACGCCCCCGGCCAGCATGGCCGCGCCCGCAAGAAGCTCAGCGAATACGCTGTGCAGCTGCGTGAAAAGATGAAGGTTCGTCGTATCTACGGCGTGCTTGAAAAGCAGTTCCACGGTTATTTTGAAGACGCCGAAATGGCCAAGGGCGTGACGGGCGCCAACCTGCTCGTCATCCTCGAACGCCGTCTCGACAACGTCGTGTACCGCATGGGCTTCGCCAACTCCCGCAGCCAGGCCCGCCAGCTCGTCCGTCACGGCATCTTCACCCTCAACGGCCACAAGGTGACCATCCCGTCCCTTCAGGTCCGCGTGGGCGACGAAATCGCCGTTCCGGAAAAGAACCGCAACATTCCCGTCATCGCCGCCGCTCAGGACGTGCTCGCCCGCCGCGGCTGCCCTGCCTGGGTGGAAGTTGACGGCGCGTCCTTCAAGGGTGTGATCAAGGCACTTCCCCAGCGCGACGATATCCAGACTCCCATCGAAGAATCCCTTATCGTCGAACTTTACTCGAAATAAGCAGGAACCCCCATGCTCAGCAAACAAGCCAACAGGCTCATCAACGCCCGCAACTGGGCGGTGCTCGTCAAGCCCGAACAGATCGTCCGCGAGAACGACCCTGCCGATACCATGTACGGCAAGTTCGTCTGCGAACCTCTGGAACGCGGCTACGGTACCACCATCGGCAACGCGTTGCGCAGAGTGCTTTTGGCATCCCTTCAGGGCGCAGCGTTTGTGTCCGTCAAAATTGCGGGCGTACAGCATGAGTTTACCACCATCCCCGGCGTGCTTGAAGATGTGACGGACATCATCCTGAACATCAAGCAGGTGCGTCTCGCGATGGATACGGACGTTCCTCAGACGGTCACCCTCAACGTGAACAAGAAGGGTGAAGTGACCGCCGGCGACATTCAGGGCAACCAGCACGTCAGCGTGCTCAACCCTGAACTTCACATCGCCACGCTTACGGAAGACGTGGAGTTCAATCTTGAGTTCGAGGTCCGCATGGGCAAGGGCTACGTTCCCGCCGACATGCACGAAGGCCTCTCCGATGAAATCGGCATCATCAAGCTCGACTCCAGCTTCTCTCCCGTGCGCAAGGTCGCCTATACCATCGAGGCTGCCCGCGTGGGCCAGATGACCAACTACGACAAGTTGATCCTCGAGGTCTGGACGGACGGTTCCGTTACCCCTGAAGACGCCATTGCCTACAGCGCGAAGATCATCAAGGATCAGATTTCCGTGTTCATCAACTTCGACGAGCACATCTCTGACGAAAGCGGTCTTGGCGCCTGCGACAACGGGGAATTCAACGAAAATCTCTTCAAGAGCATCGACGATCTTGAGCTTTCCGTGCGTGCCACCAACTGCCTGCGCAGCGCCAACATCGCGCTGGTCGGCGAACTGGTGCAGCGTTCCGAAAACGAAATGCTCAAGACCAAGAACTTCGGCAAGAAGTCCTTGGACGAAATCAAGAACGTCCTTCTCGACATGGGTCTTGATTTCGGCATGAAGGTCGACTCCTTCGATAAGAAATACCAGGAATGGAAGAGGAAGCAGCACCATGAGGCATAGCAACTCTGGTAAGAAACTGAGCAGAAATCCTTCTCATCGCAAGGCTCTGCTTCGCAATATGTCCAAGGCCCTGCTTACGCACGGCCGGATTCGCACCACCGAGGTCAAGGCCAAGGAGCTGCGCGGTGTGGTCGAATCTCTCATTACTCTGGCTCGTCGCAACGACGTGGCCGCCCGTCGTCTCGCCTACCGCGAACTGGGCAGCCATCAGCTCGTGCAGAAGCTGTTTGACGAAATCGCTCCCCGCTTCGCCGGCGTCCCCGGCGGCTTCACCCGCGTGGTGAAGCTTGCGATGCCCCGTCGCGGCGACTGCGCCCCGATGGCCATCATCGAACTGACCAAGCAGGCTGCTGACGCTCCTGCCGAAGCTCAGGCGTAAGCGTTTTCTGCATAGCGCACAGAGGGAACCACTGCGGTGGTTCCCTTTTTTTGATTAAAAGCCTGTTTTCCGAAACGTCGCCCCCTTCATTGTCTCAGGGAGCCCTTTCCCTTGTGGCGGTGAGTTTTTCTTTCTTGCCCTGAGAAGGCTCTCAGAAAACAGGCGTTCGTTTTCAGGGCGAAGCCTTTTTGAGGCTCTCCGGTTTTCCACGGATTCTTCTCAGGCTCCGGGGGCCCGGAGCCTCTGCGCACGGCTTGCACAGGCGGGCAATTGCGGCTACTTATAGCGGCTGGGAGACTTTCCCGGCAGGCTTTCCCGCGTCTTTGCAGACGCGTTTTTGCCAAGAGATGCCTTCAACCTCGGTGGAGGGTTATGAATCTGAAAAAACGTGTTTTTGGGGTCGTTGCTTTTGCCGTTCTGAT
>NZ_CAJJIC010000009.1 GCF_905187505.1 uncultured Mailhella sp. | reverse complement strand
CAGAGAAGGGGGCATGGGGAAATCGTTTCCGCATGCGGGGAGCGGGGCGGAGCCCCGCTCTTCTCTGTTCCATCTTTTTTTATTTCTTTTCTTCGTTCAGCCCGAGGAGGCTGAGAATACGGGCCAGTTCTTCGGGACTTGCGTAGGGGATCTGTATGCGGCCCTGTTGTTCGTTGCCGTTGATGGTGGCTTTGGTACCGCTGCTTCGGCGAAGAAGATTCTGAAGGTTTTTGATGAGCTCGGGCTTCGGGGTGCGGGCGGAACGGGGGGCGGGATTCTGTTCGGGAGCAAGCTTGTCGGGGAGTCTTCCGGTACGCTTGCAGGCATCGGCGGCGGCTTCGGCCTCGCGAACGGACAGGTGATGCCGCACAATGGCGTCGTACAGCGACTCCCGAAGCTTGTCGTCGCCTACGGAGAGCAGGGCGCGGGCGTGGCCTGCGCTGATGTCGCCGCGGGCAAGAGCGTCCTGCATGGGGGGCGAGAGCTGGAGCAGGCGCAGGGCGTTGGCTACGGCCGAGCGGCTTTTGCCGAGCTGCTCGGCAAGGGCTTCCTGACTCAGATTATGGGCTTTGCGCAGGGCCTGGAGCGCTTCGGCTTCTTCCATGGGGTTGAGGTCTTCGCGCTGAAGATTTTCCACAAGAGCTACGGTCATGGCTTCCTTGTCGTCGTACTCCGTCACAATGACGGGAACTTCCGTCAGACCTGCCATGCGGGCCGCGCGCCAGCGCCTTTCTCCCGCCACGATTTCGTACCGCTGGGGCATTCCGGGCAGAAGACGTACCAGAAGAGGCTGAATGACGCCCTGATTTTTGATGGAAACGGCCAGTTCTCCGAGAGCGTTGCCGTCAAAGACCTTGCGGGGCTGATGTTTGCCGGGGACAAGCTGGGTGAGGGCCAGTTTTCTGGGTTCTTCGCTGCTGCTTTCCGCGGCGGAGCTGAGCAGGGAGCTCAGGCCGCGTCCGAGTCCGCGTTCAGGGATGTTCATGGAACCTCCATGGATCGCAGGGCATTTTTGATGCTGAGCCTGCGGTGGACTGAAAAATGGTGTTGAAGAGGCGTTCTCCATGAGGAGGACGGGAATCTGGGCGATTCGGTTTTCCCGAGACCTCATGCCGCCGGAAGGACGGTTCAGAGAGCGGAAGGCGGGAAAAGTTTCTGTCGTAGCTTACGGCTGAGCGGTCTTGTGCACGACTTCGCGGGCAAGTTCAAGGTAGGCTTCCGCACCTTTGGATTTGATGTCGTAGTGAAGTATGGACTTGCCGTGGCTGGGCGCTTCAGACAGACGCACGTTCCTGGGAATGACGGTTTTGAACATATGTTTGGGAAAGCAGCGTTCCGCTTCCGCTTTCACCTGACGGGCCAGCTTGTTGCGTGAATCGTACATGGTGAGCAGCACTCCAAGGATCTTGAGCTCCTTGTTGAGTCGTTTGCGGACCTGTTCATAGGTATGCAGCAGTTTGACGATGCCTTCCAGAGCGAAGAATTCGCATTGCAGGGGAATGAGGATTTCGTGGGCGGCGCACAGGGTATTGATGGTGATGAGGCCGAGGGAGGGCGGACAGTCAATGATGATGTAGTCGTAATTGTCGGCCACCTGGCCGAGCAGGTCGGCGAGATAGAATTCCCGGGCCATCTTGTCCACCAGTTCTATCTCGATGCCGACGAGATCCGTGGAGGACGGCAGCAGGGAGAGATAGGGCGTCGCCGTGGGAAGCAGCGTTTCTTCCAGCGTGGACGTGCCGCAGAGTGCCGTGTAGAGATTGCGTGAAAGATTCTGCTGATCGAATCCGAGCGAGCTCGTGGAGTTCGCCTGAGGGTCGCAATCGACCAGCAATACACGATTTTCCATGATAGCCAGAGAGGCGGAAAGGTTGACAGACGTGGTGGTTTTGCCCACGCCGCCTTTCTGGTTGGCAACAGCGATGATTCTGGCCAATGTTCAAGCTCCTTTCCCAAATTCTTTTTTTACATAAACGCTGACATGGGGAAATGCAAGGAGTGCTTCACGTGAAACACGGTTGAGCTCCGGTAGGAATGTTTCACGTGAAACACTCCGAGACCGTGGAGTCGTCGGGAGGGGCGTTTCGGTGCAGAAAAAGGGCTTCCTGCTTGAAATCATTACTGTTTATAAGATGTAAGGACGGTCTTCGGGGCATTCCTGGCTTCGGAGGCAAAGGCGATGCTGCATTCCCATGGAGGATCGGCCGGACGGGTCTCCGGCAAGAAAAGCGCTTCGGCAAAAGCGCGTGACGACGCTGCAACATGCGGCGGCCGTTCCGGGATGGGGGAAAACGGGAAGGAACGTGCCGGGACCGAGTGTCCGAGGAAGACTGCGTCGAGGGAATGCCGTTTACGCAGGCGTGGACGGGACGGAGCCCTGAAGTCGAAGTAAGGGCTTTTCTGTCCGGCGGCGGGAGGACTGCGCTTCGGCAGAACAAAAAAGAGCGGACGTTTCGAGTCCGCTCTCTGAAGATTTTTTCGTAAGCAGAGCGCCGGCGGCGGGAGGAGGATGGCCTTCTGTCTGTCCCGGCAGGGCGTTCTGATCAGTGTCCGGTGATGTTGTACTTCTTCAGCTTGTACTGCATGAGACTACGGGATATGCCGAGCAGTTCCGCGGCGTGGGCCTGCACGAAGTCGGCGCGAACGAGGGCGCGCTTGATGAGGGCTGCCTCTATCTTGTCCAGCGTGTCGGCCAGATTGAGTTCCACGGGCAGCAGGTCCACGGCGCTCTTGAACTGCGATTCCTCGCCGCGTATTTCCGGGGGCAGGTCTTCCACGCCGATGACCGGACCGGGCACCATGACCATGCAGCCCTCAAGCACGTTCTGAAGCTGACGGATGTTGCCGGGCCAGTCGTAGCCGGTAAGGTAGTTCTGTGCCTCGGGGCTGAAGCTCTTGGTGGGGATGCCGTTGTCCTCGGCGATTTTTTCCGTGAAGTGGGCGATGAGCAGGGGAATGTCCTCTCTGCGCTCGCGCAGCGGCGGAATGTGGATCTGCACCACGTTGAGACGATAGAACAGGTCTTCACGGAAGGTTCCTTCCTCCACCATCTTGGAAAGGTCCCGGTTCGTGGCGGCCACCACGCGGATGTCCACGCTGATGGGCTCGGTGCCGCCCACGCGCTCGAACACGCGTTCCTGAAGCACGCGCAGCAGCTTCACCTGAAGATCCATGCTGAGCTCGCCCACTTCGTCGAGGAACAGCGTTCCGTGGTCCGCCTGCTCGAAGCGTCCGCGACGCGTGGCCACCGCGCCGGTGAAGGAGCCCTTTTCGTGGCCGAAGAGCTCGCTTTCCAGCACTCCGGAGTTGAAGGCCATGCAGTTGACCGAAACGAAGGGGCCTTCCTTGCGCGGCGAGCTGAAGTGGATGGCCCTGGCCACAAGTTCCTTGCCCGTGCCGGATTCGCCGGTGATGAGCACCGTGGAGCGGCTGACGGCCACGCGATCCACGATGGAGAGCGTGTTTCTGATGGCCTTGGACTTTCCGATGATGTGGTGGGTGCGGTAGCGTTCCTCCAGCGATTCCTGAAGCAGTTTGTACTGGCGGTGCGCCTTGGAGAGTTCCACGGCGTTGTGCACGGAGAGAAGAAGTTCGTCGTTGGCAAAGGGTTTTGTGATGTAGTCGAAGGCGCCGTAGCGCATGGCTTCCACCGCGTTCTCAATGCTGCCGAAGGCCGTCATGATGAGCACGGGCAGATCGGGCCAGGACTTCTTGATGCGCTGGAGCACTTCCTTGCCCGAGAGCTTCGGCATCTTCATGTCGGTGATGACGACGTCGACTTCCGATTCGTCCAGAAAATGCAGCGCCATTTCCGGATCGTTGAGGGCGGTCACCTCGTATCCGGCGTCCTTGAGCAGCGCCTCCATGACGATGAGATAGTTCTTCTCGTCGTCGATGACGAGAATGTGGGATATGTCACTCATGTTTCTGTCCTTGTTCTTCCGACGGCTGTCGTGTGGGGAAGCTTATGGTTATGAGGGCGCCGCCCTGCGGAGCGTTGGCCAGCTTCATGCTGCCGCCGTGCGAGTCGATGATGGCCTGCACGATGGGCAGGCCGAGGCCGGTGCCGTTGTCCTTGGTGGTGAAGAACGGGTCCATGGCCTTGGAAAGCGAGTCTTCGCTGAATCCGGGGCCCGTGTCCCGGAAGGTGAGCGCCGTCCGGCCGTCCGTGGAGAGCACGCTGTCGATGAAGATTTCTCCCTTGCCCTGCAGCGCCTGCTGGGCGTTGGCAAGAATGTTGTAGAAGGCCCGGTAGAGAAGGTCGGCATCGCCGAGAACGGTGATGTCCGGAGCGACGTTGATGTGCACCTCCACGCCCTGGCGCTGAAATTCTCCGCCGAGAAAGGCCATTGCCTTGTTGATGATGTCCTGAAGGCTCACGACGTCCTGCCTCGGCTGGCGCGGACGGGCGTAGTCCAGAAAGTCGTTCACGGTGGTGCCGAGGCGGCAGGATTCATCGTAGATGGCGGAAAGCATGGCCTGGGTGGTGGCGTCTTCGGTCTTGTGACGGCGGATGAGAAATTCCGAACTCGAGCGGATGATGCCCAGCGGATTTCTGATTTCATGAGCAATGGATGCCACCATGCGACCCATGCTGGCCAGCTTTTCCGCCTGATGAAGCTGGGCTTCGAGCTGACGGTTCATGGCCATGCGGCGGCTCAGCGTGTACTCGGCCTTTCGCGCCACGAAGTGCAGCAGGAAGAAGAGTATGAGCGTGGAGATGAGAAAGCCCGTGATGATGAGCCACTGGGAGCGTATGGTGCCCCGGTACTGGGGCGTCATGTCCTGCACGATTTCCAGCACGCCCAGAACGGGCACGGGCTGACCGTGCAGACGCAGCCCCTGAAAGTCGGAATCCACGGTGAGCGGAAATATGGTGCGCAGCAGGAAGGTGCCGTTTTCCAGATGCGGCGTGATGAGCGCCTGAGCGTAGGGAATGGACGAGAGCACGTCGAAGTGATGCGGCTTGCCCTCGAACACCAGCGGAATGCCCGCGGTATACATGTCGGTGCGGCGCACTTCCTTGGGGTCCGTGGAATAGAGAATGGTGTAGTGGTCGTCGAAAAGACGCACGCTTTCCAGCTGAAGTCCGTGAAGCTGCGACTGTATGACTTCGTCGAGCAGCTTGTACTGCGCGGGATTGGAAAGAGCCACGCGTCCTGAAGCATAGGTGACGGGAAGCGTGAACTTGCGGAAGATCTGACGGTTGATGTTGTCTGCGAGCAGCAGCGCGTATTCCTGCTGGCTTTCCAGCATGGACCGGTTCATGGTGCTGCCGATGAAAAGCGTGAGGATGACGCTGGAAATGAGGATCAGCACCAGCGAGATGTAGGAAAAGAACTTGGCCAGATTGAACGGCAGTTTGTTTTCTGCGCTGTTCTGACTTGCGTCATCCATGGAAATTCCTTCAAAAAAACGTAAGCGTGCCGGGATGTTTCCGATGGAAGAGGGGGAGGTAGAGCCTCCCCCTCCTGAACTCGGGTCTTTTCGCCTTCACGCCGTCCCGGCGGGCGGGGCGTTCATTTCGTCATGCGCCGTCTCTTCGGCACAGGCGGAAGAGACGTTCCGACGCTCGGCCTGGATTAGAAGTCCATGGTCTGCGACGGAATGGCGGTGAACATGGCCAGCCTTGCCGCGTCTTCTTCGGAACCGGGCATGCCGAGACGGGCGCGGGCCAGTTTCTTGCCGTTTTCCACGGCGGGCTGATCCACGGGATTGATGCCCATGAGCCAGCCGGTGAAGATGGTGGCGGCCTCAAGCAGCATCATCATTTTGCCGGCGGAAAAGGCGCTTTCATCGGGCATGTCGAGATGCACGACGGGCACGTCCTTCTGAGCCAGCGTGGCGCGGGTGGCCAGGGTCTCGGCGTCGAGAATGTCGCCGAAGGTGTGGCCCTTCAGGTACTGCCACTGCTCGGGCAGCTTGGTGGGCATGGGCAGCAGGCTCTTGTTGGCGGGAGTGCTGACGAAAAGACAGATTTTGTCCTTGGGGCCGTCAAGGAACATCTGAAGCAGGGAGTGCTGATCGGTCACGCCCGTGGCGGGAATGGGCATGGTGCCCTTGCCGTCCTTGCCGAGGCTTTCCGCCCAGAGCTGACAGAACCAGGGGCCGAAGGTGGACCAGGCGGGAATGTAGCAGAAGTATATGACCTGACTCTTGCCGGCTTCGGACATCTGCCAGGCCCAGCGGGCAAGCTTCCAGGAGGGATGGTCAAGGAGCGTGTCGGGGTTTTCCGCCAGAGGACGGCCCACGGAAATGGCGCCCTGAATGAGGCCCTTCCAGTCCATGCCGAGGAACACCGCGGGCACCATGCCCACGGCGGAAAGCACGGAGTAGCGTCCGCCGAGGTTGTCCGGCACGGGCAGGGAGCGCAGGGCGTACTTGTCCACTTCGTCGCGCAAGAAGCCCTTGTTGGCGTCGGTCACCACGAAAAGATGTTCCTGCCAGGTTCCGGGAAGCTTCGCCTGAAGCCAGGGCAGAACGATGAGATACTGGGCTATGGTTTCGATGGTGCCGCCGGACTTGCTGACCACGACCACCAGCGTGTCTTCGGGCACGAGCTTGTCGAGGTGCTCCTGAAGCCACTCGGGATGCACGTTGTCGGCAATCCACAGGCTGGGGCCGTCGTAGTTGGGACGGTCCTGTCCGGGGGCGAAGGCACGCTGGAGCGCGCGGGGTCCAAGCGCCGATCCGCCGATGCCAAGCAGCAGCATATGCTTGAAGCTTCTCAAGAATTCTTCATGAATTTCAAGCTGATGAATGAGGTCTTCCGCAAAGGGAAGCGCCAGGAAGGGAAGTACCGGCAGCTCCTGCTTCAGCTTTTCGATGAAGCGGGAGTCGTCGGAAGGACGGTCGGCAACGCCGCCAAGCCATGCATGAGCCCAATCAAGTTTCGCCTGAGTCATAAACACACCATCCAATAAAGAGGTTTTGAGCGAAGAGTCGTCAAGAAATGACGTTCCGACGGATGCGGGCCGACGGCCCCCGTCGCGACGGGGGCCGGTCTCGTCAGCGGTACAGGGCTTCCTTTATGCGGCGCAGCGCATCCATGAGAACGTCATCGGAAACGGCGTAGGAAAGCCGGATGCAGTGCGGATCGCCGAAGGCTTCGCCGGGCACGCAGGCCACGCGGGCCTTTTCAAGAAGGTAGGAGCACACGGCTTCACCGCTGGGCATTTCCGGCGTGAAGAGGGCGCTCACGTCCGGGAACAGATAGAAGGCCCCGCCGGGGCGATGGCATACCACGCCGGGCCAGGTGGAAATTTCGGCCATGGCGAGGTCGCGGCGGCGCAGGAAGGAGAGGCGCATTTCTTCCACGCAGTCGTAGGGCCCGTCGAGCGCAGCCACGGCAGCCTTCTGGGCAATGGAGCACATATGGGAGGTCATCTGTCCCTGCAGCTTGGAGCACTGCTTGATGAGATCCTCATGGCCGAGCGTGTAGCCCACGCGCCAGCCGGGCATGGAGAATGCCTTGGACAGGCCGTTCAGAATGGCGATCCTTTCAGGATGCTTTTCCCACCAGCGGGAGGCGCTCACGGGCTTGCCGTCGTAGACAAGCTGCTCATACATTTCATCGGCCAGCACGAAAATGTCGTGTTCAAAGCACCAGGTGACGAGCGCGTCGAGCTCTTCCTGGGTGTAGGCGACGCCCGTGGGATTGGAGGGCGAGTTCAGAATCATCATGCGGGTTCTGGGCGTGACGGCCTTTTCGAGGTCGGACGGGTCGATGCGGAAGCCCCGGGAGGAGTCGGCCTTCACGAGCACGGGATTGCCGCCGGCAAGACGGATGAGGTCGGGATAGCTGGTCCAGTAGGGGCAGGGCAGCAACACGTCGTCGCCGTCGTTGAGCATGACGAGGAGCGTATTGGCCAGAGACTGTTTGCCGCCGGTGGTGAGAATGACGTTTTCAGGCTTTGCCGACACCTGATACTGGCGCTGAAAATAATGGCAGACCGCGTTGCGAACTTCCATGATGCCGTTGACGGGGGTGTACTTGGTGAAGTTTTCATCAATGGCCTTTTTGGCGGCTTCGCAGATGTGACGCGGGGTGGGAGCGTCGGGCTCGCCCACGGCGAGGCTGGTGACGGCTATGCCCTTCGCCTTCATTTCGAGGGCCTTGGCATTGATCGCAAGGGTGGCGGAGGGGGTTATCTTTTTCATTCTGTCGGCAAAGTTCATGGTTGCGCTTCCTGGTTGATATGAGCAATAAAAAGGCCTGACGGTCACGGTAAACTCTATCAACTTCAATGCGGCCTGTAAATTGATGTTTGGTACATGAAAGTCCTTGCGGCAGACGGTTGCACGTCTTTTTTGTCCCGGTACGTCATTCGCTTTTCAGCGCAGCGTCGCAGCATTGTGTCCCTTTCAGGGAAAAGGAAGGAAGTCATGGAAACGCTGCTTCTGCCGTACCCCGAAGGCTGCCGGGTCGGCCGTTTCATCCGCAGGGAGAAGCGTTTTTTCGTGATGGCGGAGCTGGACGGCGAAGAGGTGACGGCGCACACCAACAATACCGGCACCATGCTCGGCCTTCTGCGTCCGGGCTGTCCGGTTCTCCTGTCGCCGGCACGCAATCCCGCAAGAAAGCTCAAATGGACGGTGGAGGCGCTGGGGCAGCCCGGAGGAAGCGGCTTTTTCTGGGTGGGCGTGAACACGTCGATGCCCAACAGACTGCTCGAAGCCCTGTTCCGGAAAGGCCTGCTCGCCTGGGCAGGAGGCTATGCGTCGCTCAGACGGGAGGCCGTGAACGGAGAGAGCCGCCTCGACGGACTTCTTGCCGGGCCGTCACTGCCGGAACTGTGGGTGGAATGCAAGAACGTGACGCTTGTGGAAGATGACGTGGCGGCCTTTCCCGACGCGGTCACGACCCGGGGCGCAAAGCATCTCCACACGCTCATGCGCCTTGTGTCGGAAGGGTGCAGGGCCGCCATGCTGTACGTCGTTCAGCGTCCGGACGGGCGCTGCTTCGGCGCTGCCGACTATGTTGACCCCGATTATGCCGAAGCTCTGCGTCTGGCCGTGCGAGCCGGGGTCGAGGTGTATCCCACGGTGGTGCACGTGAAGGAAGACGGCATACATTACGGCGGCATGCTTGAGTATCGGGAATGCTGACGTACGCAGTCTCCCTTTTTCTGGAGCGCAGGTCCCGGGAACAGCGTGTTTCACGTATTTTCCTGCCGAGGAGGTGGCAGTCATGGGTAAAAACATCATCATCGTCGTGCTGGCTGCGGCGTGCGCCTTTTTTGCCGCAAACGTCTATCTGGAACGGATGGCCTGGCGGGATGCGGAAATCACGCCGGCCGAATACGGCGGGCTGCTGGCGTTGCGCGACATGTATTCCGCCGCGGATTATGAGGACAGGGTCCTGCCTCTTCTCCGCGAAGCCTTCGTGGACGGCCGGGTGACGCGGGAGCGTCTTGAAATGCTCGGTCTGCGTCTTGAAGGCCTCGGCTCCCGCACGCTCGAGCTTCTGGAGGAGAAGCGCGCCGGCGACCGTGTGTCCCGGGCCTGGGACGACGCCCGCGACGGTGCGGCGGCGCTCGGCGAGAGCCTGGGGCGTCAGATGGGCAGGGCCATGCGGGAACTCGGCGACGCCGTGGAAGGGCTGAAGCCGAAGCGCGTTCCGGAGAGTCCTTCCCGGCCGGACGGAAGCGTGGAGCTGTAGGCGCTCCGATTGGCGTTGAAAGAAGGGCGGGACGGCTTTTCAGTGTCTCTGGACGGCCGTTCCGCCCTTGTTTCCGTCTGTTTCACTTGAGCGGCATTCTTTGCGGCAGAGGCGGAGCTCTCCCCAGAAGAAAACGGGAGCTAGAATCCCGCTGCGAGTCCGTCGCCGCGGGGATCGGTTGCGCCCTGGAGCACGCCGTTTTCATGAACGAGAATGGCGCCGGCATGGCCCATGGTGTCGGTGAAGTTTTCCACGACCTTCACGGGATGGCCGCGTCGTGCAAGTTCCTCGACCACGGCGGGGGGAATGCGCCCTTCGAGCTTCACGTCGTTGGATGCGGCGCCCCAGGTGCGGCCGTAGAGCCAGCGGGGAGCGGTAATGGCTTCCTGCGGAGTCATGCCGAAGTCCACCACGCGGGTCACGATGGCGGCCTGCGTCTGCGGTTGTCCTTCGCCGCCCATGGTGCCGTATACGAGGCAGGGGCGTCCGTCCTTGAGGAGCATGGCGGGGTTGAGCGTGTGCATGGTGCGCTTGCCGGGCTCAAGACGGTTCACATGCTTCGGATCAAGAGAAAAGAAGCTGCCGCGGTTCTGCAGGAGCACGCCGGTGCCTTCGGCCACGATGCCGGAACCGAAGTCGTGATAGATGCTCTGGATGAGAGAGACGGCGTTGCCGTCCTTGTCCACCACGCCGAGCCAGACGGTGTCGCCCTTGGGATCGAGGGGAGCTCCGGGGCCGGCCGCCTTTTTCATGTCGATGCGCGCAGCCTGCTCCTTGCCGTGCTCTTCCGAAAGCAGCTCGTCCAGAGGAATGGAAACGAAGGCAGGATCGGAAAGATACCGGTCTCGGTCGATGAAGGCCTCCCTGGTAGCCTCGATGAGGGCATGGTAGTAATCCGCGCTGCCCTCGCCCATGGCCTTCACGTTGAAGTTGTTCAGGATGTTCAGAATTTCGAGGGATGCCATGCCCTGCGTGTTCGGCGGCAGGTTGCAGGCCGCAAGTCCCCGGTAGTTCACGCGTATGGGCGTGACCCATTCGGCCCTGTGCGAGGCAAAGTCCTCAAGCGTGAGCAGGCCGCCGTTTTTTTCCAGATCGGCCACGATCTTCCTGGCAATGCTTCCCCTGTAGAATTCTCCGGCGCCTTTTTCCGCCATGACGCTCAGCGTGGCGGCAAGGTCCGGCTGGCGGAACATTTCGCCCGTGACGAGGGGACTGCCGTCCTTCATGAACACGCGGGCGAATTCCGGGAATCTCTGCAGGTCGCGGAAAACCTTGTCGTCGGGATCGGCGTTCACGGCGCTCCAGAAGGCAAGGGACGTGCTTACCGGAAAGCCGTCCTCTGCGTAGGAAATGGCCGAGGAAAAGAGTTCCTTCCAGGGCATGGCCGTTTTGAGGGCGGACTGACTGTAGCGGTAGGCCTCGTCCCAGCCGGAAACGGTGCCGGGGACGGTGTTGGCCGCAAGATAGCCCCGGGAGGGAATGCTTTTCAGGCCTCTGGAGGCGTAGAAGTCGATGGTGGCCTTCGATCCTGCGCGGCCGCTGGCGTTCAGGCCTCTGAGTTCTCCCGTCTTGGCGTTGTAGATGAGCCAGAAGTTGTCGCCGCCGGGCGTGCACATCTGCGGATAGACCACGGCAAGCGTGACGGCGGTGGCTATGGCCGCGTCCACGGCGTTGCCGCCGCGGCGCAGAATGTCGAGTCCTGCCTGCGTGGCCAGATGATTGGGAGAGGTCACCATGCCGCGCGTGGCCAGGGGATTGGTGCTTTGGGAAATGGTGTCGCAGTAGGAAGGGCTTTCCATGGCAGCTGCTCCGGGACGGGGAACGGAAAGCAGGGCGCACAGCGCCGCCGCTCCGAACGCGACCGCCCGTTTGAGGGTGGTGTTCATGCGTGCTCCTTAGAGTAAGGGTTTGCAGGACTTTGTCCATGCCTGTTGACGCATGATTCTCTGCAAAGTTCGTGCCGGAATATTTTTTTGTGTCATGGCAGACGGTTGGAATGAAAATGGCTTGGGATGATCTGTCCTTGAGTCCGTTTTGGTTCCAGTCGTGGCCCGTGTCGTGTTTTTTGATGCAAAAATGGATTTTCAGGGAAGGGAGCGACGGTTTTCGGCGCGAGAGCGGGAGCCTGAGGGGAGCAGAAAGATGGGCCGGAAGAGCGGGGCCGGTCTTATGCCTTTCGGAGGCACGGAGGGATGGCAAGGCAACGGCGGAAGAGGGCCGGGAGGTGGCCGGACACCATCGGACGGGGAAAAGCCGGCAGAGGAAGGAAAAGGACCCGGGAACGTGTTCCCGGGCCCTTTGTCAGACAGGCGTCAGTTCTGTCCTTCGTCGAGCTCCCTTGTGTACCGGCACTTGGGATTGGGACAGGCTATGTGGCGACCGCGCGCGCGGGTCGTCTTGATGACCAGAATGGGTGACTGGCATTCCGGGCAGGTTTCGGCCACGGGCCAGTCCCATACGGCGTAGTCGCATTCGGGATAGCGGGAGCAGGAGTAGAACAGCTTGCCCTTGCGGGAGCTTTTTTCCACCAGTGTTCCCTTGCCGCACTTGGGGCAGGTCACTCCCGTGGAGAAGGGAGCGGCGTAGTCGCATTCGGGATAGCGGGAGCAGCTTAAAAAGCGGCTTCCCGTGCGGGACTGCTTGAGAATGACGTCGCCGCCGCACTTGGGGCAGGTGCCCATTTTCTGATGTTCTTCCTTCGGGCGCTCCTGAGGAATGATCTTGCCCTTTTCGTCGCGGGTGAAATTGGTGGTGTAGCGGCATTCGGGATAGCCCGTGCACGCCAGGAATTCTCCGCTCTTGCCGAACTTCACCACAAGGGGCTTGCCGCATTCGGGACAGGGAACGTCGGTGGTGAGGCCTCCCTTCACCGGAGCCATGTTCTTTGCCGCGGCTTCCAGCGTGGGATTGAAGTCCTTTGAAAAGTCCTTCATGAGGTCGACCCAGCCGAGCTCTCCATCGGCCACCTTGTCGAGATTGTTTTCCATTTCGGCGGTGAAGCCCACGTCCATGAGCCTTGCGAAGTGGTCGCGCAGCTGGGAACAGACCACCTTGCCGAGGTCGGTGGGCACGAAATGCTTGTCTTCGAGGCGCACGTATTCGCGATCCTCGATGGTGGAAATGATGGTGGCATACGTGGAGGGGCGGCCGATGCCGCGTTCTTCCAGTTCCCTGACCAGGGAGGCTTCGGTGTAGCGCGGCGCAGGCTGCGTGAACTTCTGTTCCTTTTCCAGTTTCTGCAGGGTGACGACTTCGCCTTCGCGCAGGGCGGGCAGCGCGGCCTCCTCTTCATCCACGGAACGGGGCATCACCGCGAGAAAACCGGGGAAGAGCAGGCGTTCGCCCTTGGCCTTCCACAGACCGGGACCGCATGTCAGGGTGACGGAAGTGTCGTGATAGGTGGCGGCGGCCATCTGCGAGGCCACGAAGCGGCACCAGATGAGGTTGTAGAGACGGTACTGGTCGGGGGTGAGGAAATCCTTCACGTCCTGAGGCGTCAGCGTGATGTCGACGGGGCGCACGGCTTCATGGGCGTCCTGCGCGGAGGTTTTGCCCTTGAAGGAACGTCCCTTGCCTCCGGGAGCCATGTAGTCCTTGCCGAAGCGCTGCTCTATGTAGTCGGCGGCGCTTTTCTTGGCTTCGTCGGCGATGCGCACGGAGTCGGTGCGCATGTAGGTGATGAGGGCCGTGGTTCCCTTTTCGCCGAGCTCTATGCCTTCGTACAGACGCTGGGCCGTGGCCATGGTGCGCTTGGAGGTGAAGCCTATGCGCTGGTTGGCCGTCTGCTGCAGCGTGGAGGTGGTGAAGGGCGGCAGCGGATTGCGGGAACGCTCCTTTTCCTCCACCTGCGACACCACGAAGGGCTGACCGGCCATGGCCTGTTCCATGGCGTCGGCCGCGGCCTTGCTGGCAATGAGAATTTTGCGGGAGCTCTTTTCCTTGTCCCTGCCGTCTCCGTCGGTCTCGGAAAGTTCCTTGAGCTTTTTGGCGAAGCTCGTTTCTATTTTGACGAGTTCGGCCTTGAAGGGAGGAGGCGTGGCTCCGGCAAGCAGGGCGCGGAAGGTCCAGAATTCTTCGGGCACGAAGGCAAGGCGTTCCTCTTCGCGTTCCACGATGAGCCGGAGCGCCACGGACTGCACGCGCCCGGCGGAGATGCCGCGCTTCACGGTTTTCCAGAGCAGAGGCGAAATCTTGTAGCCCACGAGACGGTCGAGCACGCGGCGGGCCTGCTGCGCGTCGAAGAGGTCGGGATTGATGTCGTGGGGGTGCTCCAGCGCGTTCTTCACGGCGCGGGAGGTGATTTCGTTGAACTGGATGCGCTTGATGTTCTTCGCCTTGTTCTTGATGACTTCGGCGATGTGCCAGGCTATGGCCTCACCCTCGCGGTCGGGGTCGGGCGCGAGGTAGACGGTGTCGGCCTTGGAGGCCGCGTCCTGAAGATCGCGCACCACTTTTTCCTTGCCCTTGATGATTTCGTAGTGAGGGGCAAAGTTGTGGGCCTCGTCCACGCCGATTTCTCTGGTGGGCAGGTCGCGGATGTGACCCACGCTGGCCTGCACCATGTATTTGTTTCCCAGAAATTTCTTGATGGTCTTCACCTTGGCCGGTGACTCCACGATAATCAGATCCTTGCCCATAGCTCGCTCACAAGTAGGAATTTCAAAGGGAGGTTGAGCCTCCGTCGTCAAGGAACATACGTTAAAAGGGGGGAGCGTCAAGTCCCGGACGGGAGAAATGACGCATTTCTCCTGCTCCTGCAGGGAATCCGGGAGCCGGGAGCGCTCAGAACAGGGTGGCGCTGCGGGCGTTTGCGTCAAATGCGATGTTTTCCGGCTTCAGGCCGAGAGCCAGCCAGCGCGCTTTCAATGCGCCCCTGTCGCCGTACATGAATCCCTGGCAGGAGCGCGGCAGCGTGAGTCGGACGGGAGAGCGTCCGAGTCTGCGCACGGCGTCCTCTGCGGAGAGAAGAAGCGCTTCGGCCTGGATGAGCGCTCCGAGCGCCGGGTGTCTCGGACCGGCGATGAGCGCGGCGTCGAAGGCGGGTTCCGGGGCCACGGAGAGCCGGATGACGGAAACATCCGCCTGCCAGGCGAGACGAAGGGCCTCCCCCAGTGTGCGCACGGTTTCTTCTATCGTCCATGGAGCGTAGCGGCCTTCTCGGTACCAGCGCGCGAGCACGGTTCCTTCGGGAACGAGGCAGGGATAGAAGCGCAGACAGGAGGGGGAAAGGGAGAGCGCCTTCTTCACGTCGTCAAGAAAGACGTCCGGGGAACTTCCCGGCATGCCGGGAAGAAGCTGTACGCCGAGTGAAAGGCCGGCTTCGAGCACCTTTTTGCATCCCTCTTCGGCCTCTTTGCCGGAGTATCCCCTGCGGGAAAGGGCAAGAGCGTGATCGTCAAAGCTTTGTATGCCGAGTTCCACGAGGTCCACGCCGCTTCGACAAAGTTCTTCCAGCACGTCCGGGGCAAGAGCGTCCGGCCTTGTGGAGCAGCGGGCGCGCGTGATGCGTCCTTCCCTGCGGAGTCTGCCCAGAAAATCGAGGCACGAACTGCGGTCGGATGGGGGAAGAGCCGTGAAGGTGCCTCCGTAAAAGGCGAGCTCCCGGCCTTCTCCGGGACGGCAAGGCGACATTTCGGTCGTTGCGGCACAGGCTTTTTCGAGGATGGCGCGAACGCCTTTCGATGCTCCTTCGCCCGTCTGCCTGTCCTGCGCGCAGTACACGCAGTGTCCCGGGCATCCGAGAAAAGGCAAAAATACCGGAATGATGCGATCGGCTCTGTGCTGTCGTGCCCCTGTTTTGAAAATGACGCGGTCTAACGATGCATGACCAAAATGAGGCGAAAGAGGTGACATTTTTTTTCCTTGGGAGAAAAGCTCTTGATGTTCTAATCGCTTGCGCTTAGGATGACAAGGTCTTCCCCGCGTCAAAAACGCGGGAGGTCTCTGGAGGTCTGTACTGTCATGTCTGAAGAAAAATGTATTTTCTGCCTCATCGCAAACGGGGACATTCCCTGCGCGAAGGTATACGAGGATGATGTCGTCCTGGCATTTCTTGATCTTTCTCCCGTGCATCCCGGCCACACGCTGGTGATCCCCAAAAAGCACTATAAGGACATGCTTGAAGTATCCTGCGACATCGCGCCTGCGGTGTTTTCCGCGTTGAAGAAGCTGGGGGCGGCCGTCATGAAGGCCACCGGCGCCACGGGATTCAACGTCATGCAGAATAACGGATTGTCCGCAGGGCAGACCATGTTTCATATCCATTGGCACATCATTCCCCGTTTCGACGGGGACGGGCTCGGCGTGTGGGAGCAGGGGAATTATCCCGACGCCGAAGCCATGCAGGCCATGGCCGCGAAAGTGGCCTCGTGTCTGGAATAGTAAATCCGTATCAGGAAGGAATGGCAGGAGGAAAGCATGAACAAGGCTCTGACCAAGGCTGACATTGTGGAAGCGGTATACAATGACAAGAATCTCGGCCGCAACCGTGCGGAAGTGAAGAATATCGTTGAAAACCTGCTTGCACTGATGAAGCAGGCCATCAAGAAGGATGACGCGCTTCTCATCAGCGGATTCGGCAAGTTTGAAGCCTATGACAAAAACGCCCGCAAGGGACGCAACCCGCAGACTGATGAATCCATCACCCTGCCTCCCCGCAAGGTGGTGGTGTTCCGTCTCTCCCGCAAGTTCCGCATGGAACTCAACGGCGGCGAAGAGGCGTAGTCCAGGGCGGTGTCCCGTGCAAGAAGGGCCTGCTTCGGCAGGCCTTTTTTCGTGCCCGAAAGAGGTCTCATGCCTGTACTCCCGCCTTTTTTTGAGCTAGAGCAATGTTGCTGTCGCGGCGCCGTCATGCGTTTCGGGCGCCGCCCGTCGCTGTGCCGGTTCGCGCATGGAGCTTTTGGGAGCGCGTCCCTGCGCTGCCGCCCCGTGCCGCGCCGGTAGGAAATTCTGGCCTTCGTGCCAGCATGGAGAGTGTGTCATGTCTGTTCCCGTCATAGACGCCGCCGAGTGGACGGCGAAGCTCATGGATCTGCCGCGCAGGGGCGCGGCCAGTGTCACGGCCTTTTACGAACATCGCATGGGAGCGATCTGTCGGGATCCGCGTCTTCTGCTCGTGCCGCTGGACGACCACATGGTGCACCGCGGCGACGCCATTTTTGAAAGTCTCACCTTCCTTGAAGGCCGCGTCGTGCAGCTCGACGCCCATCTTGAGCGCATGAAGCATTCCGCCTCCACGCTGTCGCTGGTGCCTCCCTGCCCGTGGGAGGAGGTGCGGGCCCTCATGCTCGACGTGGCGAAGGCCGGCGGCGAGCCTTACGGCGGTCTCAAGGTTCTGCTCGGCCGAGGCTGCGGCGGCCTCGGCGTGGATCCTGCGGAATGTCCTGAAAGCAGTCTGTACATTGTGGCCACCCGGGGAAAGCCGCTTCCCGAGTCCTTCTGGGAGAAGGGCCTTACGGCCGCAAGAAGCGCCGTTCCGGCCAAGCAGGAATGGCTTGCGCAGATAAAGTCCACCAACTATCTCGCCAACGCCCTCATGGCGAAGGAAGCCCGGGAAAAGGGCGTGGACCTTACCTTTTCCTTCGATGACGACGGCTTTCTTGCCGAGGCCGCCATTGCCAACGTGGCGCTGGTGGACAGGGAGGGGCGCATGCTCATGCCCAGGTTCCGTCACGCGCTTCCGGGCACCACGGCCATACGGGCCATGGAGATCGCCCGGGACTTCATGCCCGTAGTTATCACTGATATCACTGAAGAAATAGTAGAACAGGCCTCCGAGATTCTGGTACTTGGTACTACATGCGAGTGCGTGGCGGTCACGCACTACAACGGCAAGCCTGTAGGCGACGGCCGTCCCGGTCCCATGGCGGACAGGCTGCGCCATCTGCTGCATGACGCTCTTGTGACCGGAGGCGTGCCGTTCCTCCAATGATCAACAAGTGAGGAACTTATGCGCATCAAGACTCTGTTCACCGGTTTCTGCTGTGGTATCCTTCTGGCTCCCGCGATGGCCCTTGCCGCCGATTCCGCTCCCGCTCCCAAGGCGGCGAAGCAGACCGTGGCCGATACTCCCTTCGTCATCGTGGCGCCCAGTGAGGAAATCGTGGTCACCTTCCCGCTCTTCGTCGTGGAACGCGGCGTTGTGGAGAGCGTTGACGTCAAGAACGGCACCTTCACCCTCAAGGACAAGCAGGGCGAAGTTTCCACCGTCAAGGTGACGGACAACACGCTGGTGGAAAACGTGTACGCCGACATTTTCACCTGGGAGACCAAGAAGGGCATCGCCGACCTCAAGAAGGGCGACAAGGTGCGTGCCCGCGTGTTCCCCGGCGATGACGGACAGCCCTCTTCCGCCATTTCTCTGGACGTGTATAAGTTCTGATCGGTCGGTTTTCGTCAGTCGTGAAGGCCGGAGCCGTTCCCCTTGCGGGCGGCCCGGCCTTTTTCGTCTTCGGCGCGTGCGCTTCAGGCTCTCGCCCTTTTCCCGGCGGAGGCCGTTTGCGGCGTCCGCGCATGCTAGAGCATGTTCACGGGGTCGAGATCGAGGGATATTCTGAGCTCGTGGGGCATGTTGCCGAGGTCTCTCAGCGCGAGAGCGTAGGCCTGACGCACGTGTTGCCAGGAATCGGCCTTCATGAGGCACTGAAAGCGCATGCGGCCCTGAATGCGGGCAAGCGGCGCAGGGGCCGGGCCGAGCACGGTAAGGCCGAGGGCGCGGCCGTGACTCCGAAGGGCTGCGGCAAAGGCGTTCACGCGGCTCTGGCCGTCCTTCCAGTCCCACGGATAGGAAAGCCGGACAAGCGCCAGCTTGACGAAGGGCGGGTAGCGACGCTGCTTTCTCAGGGCTATTTCATGTTCATAAAAGCCTTCGTAGTCGCCTGTTTTCACGAAGTCCCAGCAGTAGTGATGAATGTCTCTCGTCTGAATGAGCACGCGTCCCGGCTTTTCTCCGCGTCCGGCGCGTCCCGATGACTGCACGAGAAGCTGAAAGGTGCGTTCCGCCGAGCGGTAGTCGGGCATGTTCAGGCCCATGTCGCCGTCGGCCACCACGGCAAGCGTGACGTTGGGAAAGTGATGTCCCTTGGAGAGCATCTGCGTGCCCACGAGCACCTGCGCCTCCTGCCGGGCAAAGGCGGCGAGTATTTCTTCCATGCGTCCGGGCCGGCTCGTGCTGTCGCGGTCGAGCCGGAGCACTCGGCCTCCCGGCGGAAGCGCTCCGGCAAGCTCTTCCCCGGCAAGGCTTTCTTCCAGCTTTTCCGTACCTTCTCCCATGGGCAGGAAGTTCAGCCCTCCGCATTTTTCGCAGGGCGAGGGAAAGGGACGCGTGTGCCCGCAGTAGTGGCAGACGAGCTGTTCGCGCTTCTTGTGGTAGGTAAGGGCTATGTCGCAGTTGGGGCATTTTGCCACGGTTCCGCAGTTCAGGCAGTACATGAGCGGCGCGTAGCCCCTGCGGTTGAGCAGCACAACGGCCTGCTCGCCTTTCTGAACGGTTTCCCTGAGAGCTTCCACGGCACGCGGAGAAAGAAGCCTTGAGGCAGGCTGATCCTTGATGTCCACAAGCTCTATGGCGGGCAGAGTGCCGCCGCCCGTGCGGTGCGTCAGTCTCGAGATGGGAAAGAGTCCTTCCCTTGCCGCGTGAAAGGTCTTGATGTCCGGCGTGGCCGAACCGAGAATGAGCAGTGCGCTGTGTCTGCGTGCCCTCTCCCAGGCCACTTCCTTGGCCTGATAGGGAAGGCGGTCTTCCTGCTTGAAGGAGCCGTCGTGCTCTTCGTCCAGAACGATGGCCCCGAGCGGCGGCACGGGCAGAAAGAGCGCGGAGCGCGTGCCGATGATGAGACACGGGTCCCTGCGGGCGGCGAGACGACGGAAGGTGCGTTCCCGCTGCTGCTGACTCTGATAGCCGTGGTAGAAGAATATGGGCATTCCGGGAAAGCGCTGTTCGGCGTCCCGGCGCAGCTTGAGGGCTATGGCCACTTCCGGGGCGAGAATGAGCGCGGAGCGTCCTCTCTGAAGGCAGGCGTGGGCGAGTTCCAGATACACGGCGGTCTTGCCGCTGCCCGTGATGCCGAAAAGAAGATGGGCGAAGGGACGCTTTTCCCCCCGTGCGAGAGCGTCCATTTCTCCGCAGTATTCTTCGAGAGCCGCCTGCTGCTCGTCCGTGAGCTGAAAGGGAGGCTCCGGCGGAGGCAGAAGCTCCTCGCCTATTTCCGCTTCCTCTTCGTCGGGCGCGGCGGGGCGCAGTTCCACGAGCTTGTTTTTGATGAGCGCCGTGAGCGTCTGGGAGCTGTCGGGCAGAGCTTCGCGCAGTCTTTTGCGTGACACCACGCCGTTTTGCAGCAGCCAGTCGAGCATTTCGCGCTGCTTCACGGCGTTGGGGCGCACCGGCCACGGCGGATCGCAGGCAAGGGCGCAGAGCTCGCCGTCGGCGGCGTCTTCAGCCAGCATGAGAATTTCCGCCCGGCCGTGCATGAAGTCCTGAGCCAGAGGGGCGCGTTCTTCGGCAGGCATGGCGGGAATGTCGCGCAGGGCGAAAAGGCGGGGCTTGCGTCCTTTTCCGTCAATGTCGGGCAGATACTGCCGCACGCGTATGCGCGCGGTGACTCTCAGTCCCTGGGGCAGAAGGTTGCCGAGCACCCGTCCCGGCGAGGAGTACTGACGCGCGGCAAGCTGCTCCACGGTTTCCATATAGTCCTGCGGAAGAAGCGGCGAGAGTTCCAGCGGCCAGGTGATGGGGCGCAGGGTGATGTCCCCGTTTCTTTTCATGCCGTGCTGACCGGAGGCGCATTCTTTTAGGGCGTTCTTGTCGTCGTCGGCAAACACGGCCGTGACGACGCCCGCGCGTATGGCTCCGTTGCCGAGCGGTACGGCCACGCGAAGGCCGATGCGCCACGGAAAGTCGGGAAATTCTCCGGGCGTCAGATAGCTCAGCGTGGCGTAGGGCGGCGTGCAGAGGGCGACATGGCAGATCATGGTTCTGTCCTGGTCAGATTCCGCGTGAAAGCGTCTGAAAGTCGCGTCGTCTCCCGGCGGCGTTTGTCTGAAGCGGAGGGCCGGACCATGGGCGCGAATCCCGGAGGGGGAAGCCGGGAGCTCCGTAGGAGAAGCCTCCGCTCGTCAGAAGGCGTTTTTGTTCAACACATAAGGTTTTGTGACGCCTCAGCTTGCGGAAAGGTCATCCCTTGAATACGAAGAAGGCCCCGGCCACAATGAGCGCAAAGCCCACGGCATGATTCCATGTGAGGCTCTCCCCGAGATAGAGCGTGGAGAATATGCCGAATATGGTCAGGGAAATGACTTCCTGAATGGTTTTGAGCTCGGCGGCGGAAAAATAGCCGTAGCCCACGCGGTTGGCGGGCACCTGAAGGCAGTATTCGAAGAAGGCTATGCCCCAGCTCACCAGAATGGCTCCCACAAACGTGAGGGAGTGATGACGCAGATGTCCGTACCAGGCATAGGTCATGAAGATGTTGGAGCCGATGAGCAGAAGGACGGTGATGACGGGAACGGGCAGATGAAGAGTCATGGCGGCCTCGCCGTATCCTTGCGGCGGATGGAAAAAGAAAGGGGAGCGTGCTCCCCTTTGTCGATATGGCATGACCGGGCCGAAGCCCGGACGACTACAGGTCGAATTCCTTGTGCAGGACGTTGACCGCAAGCTCGAGGTCGGCTTCGTCCACCAGACAGGAAATCTTCACTTCCGAGGTGCTGATCATGATGAGGTTGATGCCGGCCTTGTAGAGCGCGTCGAAGGCACGGCTGGCCGCGCCGCTGTGATTGCGCATGCCCACGCCCACCACGGAGACCTTGGCGATGTTGGAGGAATGTTCGATGCTGCTGCAGGCGGGAGCGGCCTTTTCCAGCACGTCGAGGGTGCGCTTCAGATCCTTGCGGGACACGGTGAATGCCATGTCGGTGACGCCGTCGCGGCTGGCGGTCTGAATGATCATGTCCACCACGATGCCCGCCTTGCCCAGCGGGCTGAAGATGCTGGCCGCAGAACCGGGTCTGTCGTGCACGTCGCGGAGCGTGACTCTGGCTTGATCTTTATCAAATGCGATGCCCGAAACGAGCACGGACTCCATCATGATGTCCTCCTTGGTGACCAGCGTGCCCGGATCGTTCGAGAAGGTGGAACGCACCCGGACGGGAACATTATATTTTTCGGCGATTTCTACGGAGCGTATCTGCAGGACCTTGGCACCCATGGAGGCCATTTCCAGCATTTCGTCGTAGCTGATGCGCTCCATCTTGTGGGCGTCCTTGCACATGCGCGGATCGGTGGTATACACGCCGTCCACGTCGGTATAGATGTCGCAGCGGGTCTCGTCGCCGAGAGCGGCCGCCACGGCGACGGCGGACGTGTCCGAGCCTCCGCGGCCAAGCGTGGTGAGACGCATGTCGGGCGTGCGGCCCTGGAAGCCGGCCATGACGACGACGTCATAGGTCTTGAAGGCCTCCTTGATGGTATCGGCGTCGATGGTGTCGATACGGGCGTTGCCGTAGGCATCGTCGGTGACGACGGGCAGCTGAAAGCCCAGGAAGGAACGGGCCTTCACGCCGGAGTCGCGCAGGAGCATGGAAAAAAGCGCCACCGACTCCTGTTCGCCGGTGGTGAGCAGAACGTCGAGTTCTGCGGGATCGGGTTCGTCCGACCACTGATAGGCCCTTTCCAGCAGGCTGTTGGTCTGGCCGTAGCGGGCGGAGAGAACCACCACTACCTTGTAGCCTTCCTCAAGCGCGGCAAGCACCTTGGCGCGCACCTTTTTCATGCACTCCAGGTCGGCGACGGAGGAACCTCCGAATTTCTGCACAAGAATACGCATAGGACATCCTGAAAAAAGGAGATAAGGAACGGTTAAGCCTCGTGGGCGGGCAGAAAACGCTTTTCAAGCCGGCCCATGAGCTCGCTCAGAAGCTTTTCAGCCGCTTCGCCGCGGGCTTCAATCGTTGCCAGCCGAAAAGTTTTGCATGATTCCTCAGTCTTGTCCAGAGCTTTTGCCCCGTTTCCCTGCACGGGCGAGAGATGAATGTCGAGTCTTTCCGATGCGTAGCGGTCGGCGGCCAGATACTGAGGCCATTCAAGGATGAGAAAAGGATCGCCTTCATCCAGCATTTCTTCCATTTCTTCAGGAAGCGTTGCGCCTTCGGAGAGACGGTAGAGATCCGCATGCAGCACTTCGGGGCGTGTGGGATACACGTTGCACAGCGTGAAGCTCGGGCTTGCCACTTCGGCATTGTCGCCGCCGGGCAGCGCGGAAACGAAGCCCCGCGTGAAGGTGGTCTTGCCGCCGCCGAGTTCGGCGAAAAGGTAGAGCGTGCGAAGAGAAGAGGCGGCCATGGCCTGCGCCAGCATGGCGCCGAATTCCATGGTGTTCTCGGGGCTTTTCAGAAGGATGGGCATGGTTCCCCCGTTTCGCCTGCCAGACCGAGCACGGCGGGCAGGGTGTTGGCTATGTCATGCGGGCCGTTGCCGCGCATGGGAAATTCACGTGAGAGGCGCATTCCCGCAAAAGCGTGGAGCCATACGCCGAGCGTGGCGGCAAGCGGAGCCTTGCGGCCGCGGGCCAGCAGGGCTCCCGTGAGTCCTGCGAGCACGTCGCCGGAACCGGCCACGGCCAGCTGCGGCACCTGCCAGGGGGAAATGACGGAAGGTTCACCCGGGCAGGAGATGAGCGTCCCTTCGCCCTTGAGCACCCATACGGCGGGCGCAAGGGCGGCAAGAGCCTCGAGGGCGGCAAAGCGGTCGGCCTGCACGTCGTGCACGCTCATGCCGAGGAGCGTGGCCGCTTCGCCGGGGTGGGGCGTAAGCACGTCGCAGGGACGCAGCTGCGAGAGAAGCTCCGGTTCCTTTGCCAGGGCGAACAGGGCGTCGGCGTCCAGAACCATGGGGGGCCTGCGGGAAAGACACATGAGGGCTCGGGTGAAGGCAAAGGCGCCTTCGCTGCGTCCGAGTCCCGGGCCGAACACCAGCGCGCCGTAGGTGGGCAGAACGTCGGCGAGGACTTCCGCGTCCTCGGCACACCAGTCGCCGTTCTGCGCCCGGCCGGAAAGAGCGCGCAGGGTCAGGGCAGGCATGGAAAGTCCGGCGGCGTCGAGCACGTTCTTCGGCCCTGCCAGCGTGACGAGTCCGGCCCCCGCGCGCAGCGCCGCCCAGGCCGCAAGACAGGGGGCGCCGGTGTAGGCGGCGCTTCCTCCGGCCACGATCACCCTTCCGGCCGCGCCCTTGTGGGCCGGGCCGCGGGAAGACGGCGTCGCCGGACGGTCGAAAAGCTCCTCGATGCGGGCGGATGCGCCGTGCTCGGGCACATAGGGCGCGCCGCGGTCGAACGTGCGGGGATCGACGGCAAGCCAGGTGCGGAACGAGGGCGGGTTTTCTTCCTGCACGCGCCTCGGCATGCCTATGGGACGCACCTCGAGCGTTCCGGTGAAGTCCTGCGCCCCGGGAAGAAGCAGGCCGGGCTTGGCGGCCTGAAAGGTGACGGTGAGGTGGGAGCGCACGGCAACGGGCGAAGGCCGGCCCGTGCGGGCGGAAAGGCCGGAAGGAATGTCGACGGCAAGAACGAAACGGGCGTCGAGGCCGTTCAGCTTTTCCACGAGCCTTTTTTCCTTCTCGCGCAGCTCGCCGTGAAAGCCGGTGCCGAGAAGTCCGTCCACCACGATGTCCGGCCGTGCCGGAACGTCGGTAGCGCCCTTCTCCCAGGCATCGGCGGAAACGACGGGCACGCCGAGACTCTGGGCCGTGCGCAGCCAGTGGGAGGCGGCTCCGCGGTACTGCTCCTTTTCGCGCGTGCATACGAGCACGGGCCTTGCGCCGGCGTCCAGAAGATGTCGCGCCATGCAGAAGGCGTCTCCGCCGTTGTTGCCGCCGCCTGCAATAAGAAGCACGGAAGCGCCGGGCAGAACGACGTTTCTTTCCGCGGCATGGGCACGCAGCGCGTCCATGGCGGCGCGCGCGGCGTTTTCCATGAGCGTTTCTTCGGAAATGCCGGAGCTTATGGCCGCGGCATCCCAGCGGGCCATTTCTTCCGGGGTGGGAACAGGGACGAACATGTTTTTCCTCCTGTGCGGCAGGCGGAAACGGTCATGCCGCGCGTTCAAGAAATGCGGCCGTCATGCGGCCTGCCTTCCTGCGGAGGGAAGGCGGGAATGCGGCTCAGGACTCCAGAATGACCACGGCTCCGGCCATGTCGCGTTCATGGGAAATGGATACGTGCAGGGCCGTTATGCCCAGTCGTTTGGCCTGAACCGCGGCTTTGCCGTGCAGCAGAAGGCGGGGGCTGCCTGAGCCGGTGGAGAGAATTTCCACGTCGTGCATGCCGATGCCGCCGGAAAAGCCGGTGCCGAGCGCCTTTACGGCGGCCTCCTTGGCGGCGAAGCGTCCGGCCATATAAGCCGTGCGGTCAGGAGGGGCGGAAGGAAGCTTTTCGCGTTCCCTGTCCGTGAGCACGCGGCGGACGAAACGCTCGCCGTAGAGCTCGAGCAGCCTTCTGATGCGCGGCAGGGCCGCAAGGTCGAATCCTGTGCCTTGTATCATGCTGTAGAAATGTCGTCGTGCCTTTCGGCGATGTTCCGCCTCGATGCGCGGGGCGGGGCGTTCGGAGATTCAGACCCGTGCGTCCGTCTTCTGCGCAGCATTGCGCCCGTCGTTCAGTCGCGGGCGGGACGCTTCGCCGGGCAGGGCCGGTCCGTGTTGCCGGACCGGCCGGAGACCTAGGCCAGAATGTCGGAGCTTATGGAAGCGATGTCGGCGCAGCCGGTGAGGGCCATGGCCGAGGTGAGCTGACCCTTGATGTCGGCCACATAGGCGGCCACGCCGTCGGTCTGTCCGCCGATGGCGGCCACGGAGAAGGGACGGCCGATGAGCACGGCCTTTGCGCCGAGGGCCAGGAGCTTCAGCACGTCGGTGCCGGAGCGCACGCCGCCGTCGGCCAGCACGGGAATGCGGTCGCCCACGGCCGCGGCAATGCCGGGCAGCACGTCGGCGCCGCCGGGCGTGCCGTCGAGCACGCGGCCGCCGTGGTTGGACACCACGAGAGCGTCCACGCCCGCGTCGATGGCGATGCGCGCGTCGGCCACGGTCATCACGCCCTTGATCATGAACTTCGCTCCACGCTCATGCACGAACTTCGCGATTTCGGCCAGTTCTTCCGCGCTCTTGGGAGAAACGGGACGTCCCTGCAGACGCAGGGTCACAAGACCTGCGGCATCCACGTCCATGCCCACCACGGGGCAGCCCGTGGCCGTGGCGGCTTCCAGTCTGCTCCACAGAAAATCGCCTTCCCAGGGCTTGATGAAGGGAATGCCCCAGCCTTCGGCCTTGCGGACGGCCGCAAAGGCGCAGTCGGTGATGAGAGAGCCCACGCCGTCGCCGCCGCAGCCGATGATGCCCGCCTTTTTGGAGCCGCAGATGACGGCTTCGGCATAGGCGGCCTCATCCACGGGATTCTGCGAGGCATCGCCCATGTTGAAGGCCACGCCGCCGATGGGGGCGGCAAGAAGGGGCAGCGCAAGCTTGAGACCGAGAATTTCGGTGGAGGTGTCGGGCTGGGCCGCCGTATGGAGGCAGCGCATGGCCAGCTTCACTCTGGCCAGAGCTTCCACGTTGGCGCGGAAGGAGGAACCGGTGCCGAGGCCGCCCATGCCGGGCACCTCGCCGGAGCAGGCGCGGCCGTCGCACTGCGGGCAGACGCGGCAATGGCCCTTCATGCGTTCACGGGCAAGCTGTTTGATGGATGCGTCCATGGTCATCTCTCCTGTACGGTAAAAGGATGTGCGTTTCCGGGGGCCGGAGGCACGGCCGGAACGAAGGGGACGGGGTTACGCGCCGTGCCTGGCTTCCAGCTCGGCGGCAGCCTTGCTGACGGAGGCCTTGTAGCCTTCTCTTTCGGCACGGATGAGACCGGCCACGCGCTCGTCGTGCAGGGCGATGATCTGAGCGGCGAGCCAGGCGGCGTTCTTCGCGCCGTTCAGGGCAACCGTGGCGACGGGGAAGCCGGAAGGCATCTGCACCGTGGCGTAGAGGGCGTCGAGACCGCCGATGGTCGAACCGGCCACGGGAATGCCGATGACGGGCTTGATGGTGCGGGCGGCCACGGCGCCGGCAAGATGGGCGGCCATGCCTGCGGCGCAGATGTAGACCTGGCAGCCGTCGGCTTCAAGCTCATTCATGAGCTCTTCGGTGCGTTCGGGGGTGCGGTGCGCCGAGGTGATGGTGTAGCGGTAGGAAATGCCGAGCTTCTTCAGCACGTCGGCGCAGGGGCTCACGACGGAATCGTCGGAGGCGGAGCCGATGAAAATGGCGACTTGAGTCATGGAAGAATCCTTGATGCATGATGCGCCGAAAGCGACTTTGGCGACGCTTCCGGCGCAGGGTGAAAGGAGAAAATCAGGCGAGGCCCAGGCGTTTCAGCCCCTTGAGGCCGATGTCGCTGCGGAACTGGCTGTGCTCCATGGTGAGATGATCGAGGCCTTCGTAGGCGCGCTTCTGCGCGTCCCGAAGATCCTTGCCGAGTGCGGTGACGCACAGGACGCGGCCGCCGTTGGCAAGGACGCGGTCGCCTTCCCTGCGGGTTCCGGCCTGGAATACCCTGACGTCGTCCAGCTTTTCGGCCTCGTCGATGCCGGAAATGGGCATGCCCTTGGGGTAGGAGCCGGGGTATCCGGCAGAGGTGAGCACCACGCCGAGGGCCGAGCGTTCCTCGATGTCCAGCTTCATGGTGTCGAGACGGCCTTCGATGCACGCCGTCATGACGTCGACAAGGTCGTTCTTGAGGCGCATGAGCAGGGGCTGACATTCGGGATCGCCGAAGCGCACGTTGTATTCAAGCACCTTGGGACCGTCGGCGGTCATCATGAGACCGGCGTACAGGATGCCGGTGAAGGGCGTGCCGCGGCGAGCCATTTCGGCAAGAATGGGCCGGGTCACGACGTCGGCCATGGCGTCGAGCCTGTCGTCGGGAAGCACGGGCGCGGGACTGTAGGCTCCCATGCCGCCGGTGTTGGGGCCCTTGTCGCCGTCGAACACGGCCTTGTGGTCCTGGGCGGAAGGCAGCGGAAGCGCGGTCTTGCCGTCGCAGAAGCACAGAAGCGAGACTTCCTCGCCCTTGAGGAATTCTTCGATGAGCACCGTGCTGCCCGCGTCGCCGAAGGCTCTGCCGTCGAACATGAGGTCGAGAGCGGCTTTGACTTCTTCGTCGGTCATGGCCACGATGACGCCCTTGCCTGCGGCAAGTCCGTCGGCCTTGATGACGAGCGGCGCGCCGTGCGCGGCGACGAAGGCGTCGGCTTCGGCACGGCTGGAGAACACTCCGGCGGCCGCCGTGGGCACGCCTGCGGCATGCATGACTTCCTTGGCGAAGGCCTTGCTGCCTTCAAGCCGGGCGCAGGCCGCCACAGGTCCGAAGCAGGCGATGCCCGCTTCCTTCATGGCGTCCACCACACCGAGCGTGAGGGGAAGTTCCGGACCGGGAACCACGAGGTCCACGGCCTTTTCCCGGGCAAAGGCCACGAGGGCGGGAACGTCGCTGTCTTTAATGGCCACGTTGGTGGCGATGCCCGCCGTGCCTCCGTTGCCGGGGGCGACGAAGATTTCGGTCACGTCGGGGCGCTGGCCGAGCTTCCAGGCCAGGGCGTGCTCGCGGCCGCCCGAACCTATGATGAGTATGCGCATGGGAACCTCCCTTATTTCATGAACAGCATTTCCTGATAGCTGGGCAGGGGCCAGAGATCGTCGGCAACCATGGTTTCCAGTCTGTCCGCCCAGTGACGGAGCTCTTCCATGGCGGGCAGGACGACGTGCTGGCAGGTCTGCGCCACGGGCAGGAGCTGCTCTTCTTCGGGCGTCCAGTTGAGCTCTCCGGCACGCTCTTCAAGCATGTGCAGGGAAGACTCGAATCCGGCGATGACGTCGGCCAGCTCCTTCAGCGAGTCTGCGGAAGCAGGGACGCCGAGGGCCGTGCAGGAGGCAAGCGAGGAGGCGAGTTCCTGACGGTAGCGGACGGCCGCGGGGTATATCTGCGTGCGCGCCATGCGTATGGCGAGACTGCACTCGGTGTGCACGGTCTTGATGTACTGCTCGAGCTGAATGTCTTCACGCGCATTGAGTTCCTGACGGGAGAAGACCTGATAGCGTTCGCACAGTGCCACCACTTCCGGCGAGGAGAACACGGGCACGGCGTCGGGCGTGGCGGGATAGTTGGGCAGTCCGCGGCGTTCGGCCTCACGCTGCCAGATTTCGGAATAGCCGTTGCCGTTGAAGATGACGGCGCTGTCTTCCTCCATCACGTTTTCGATGAGCTTCTGCACGGCTTCGCCGAGGGTGAGATGCTCGCCGTGCATGGCGTTTTCAAGGAAGGTGGCGGCGTAGTCCAGCGACTCGGCCATCATGGTGTTGAGCACCACGAGGGAGTCGGCGGCGGACATGGAGGAGCCGAGGGCGCGGAATTCGAAGCGGTTGCCCACGAAGGCGAACGGACTTGTGCGGTTGCGGTCGCCGGGATCGGCGGGCAGCGGGGGCAGGGTGTCCACGCCCACGTTCATCATGCGCTTGTGCGCGGAGCCGACCACCTGTCCCACGCGGAACTGCTCGAGCACGTCGGTGAGCTGGTCGCCGAGGAACAGGGACATGATGGCGGGCGGCGCTTCGTTGGCGCCGAGACGCCGGTCGTTGGATGCGGAGGCCACCACGGCGCGCAAAAATCCCGCATGACGGTGCAGGGCGCGGATGACGGCGCACAGGAACACGAGGAACTGGGCGTTTTCGTGGGGATTGTCGCCGGGAGCGAAGAGGTTGCCCACTTCGGGGCTGCCGATGGAGTAGTTGAGATGCTTGCCCGAACCGTTGATGCAGTCGAAGGGCTTTTCGTGCAGCAGGCAGGACATGCCGTGACGGCGGGCGGTCTTGCGCAGCACCGTCATGATGAGCTGGTTGTGGTCGCAGGCAAGGTTGCCGGACTCGAAGGTGGGGGCGATTTCATACTGGCTGGGGGCCACTTCGTTGTGGCGCGTCTTCACCGGTATGCCCAGGCGGTAGAGCTGGCGTTCCACGTCGGCCATGAAGCCGAGCACGCGGCTCGGAATGACGCCGTAGTACTGATCCTCGAATTCCTGTCCCTTGGGAGGACGGGCTCCGTACAGGGCGCGTCCGGCGATGAGCAGGTCGGGTCTGGCGGACACGAAGGTGCCGTCGATGAGGAAGTATTCCTGCTCGAGACCGCCGTTGGAGGTGATGGGCATGGTGGGATTCATGCCGAACAGGCGCAGCACGCGGGCGGCCTGCTGATTCAGCGCCTGACTCGAACGCAGAATGGGGGTCTTCTTGTCGAGGGCTATGCCCGTCCAGGAGAGGAACACCGTGGGAATGCACAGCACCATGCCCGCGGGGCTTTCCATGAGATAGGCGGGACTCGTCACGTCCCAGGCGGTGTAGCCTCTCGCCTCGAAGGTGGAGCGAAGACCGCCGGAGGGGAAGCTTGAGCCGTCGGCCTCGCCCTGAACGAGGGCGCTGCCGCTGAACTGGGCAAGCGCGCCGCCCTTGCCGTCGGGATCGAGGAAGCTGTCGTGCTTTTCCGCGGTAAGGCCGGTGAGGGGATAGAAAACGTGGGTGTAGTGGTCCGCGCCGCGTTCCATGGCCCAGGACTTCATGGCGTTGGCCACCACGTCGGCCACGGCGGGATCGAGACGTCTGCCGAGGTCTATGGTGGTGCGCAGCGACTTGTAGACGGCCTTGGGCAGATAGCGCCGCATGGCCTTGTCGTCAAAGACGTTGCAGCCGTAATATTCGGTGGGATCGGTGTGGGCTTCGGCCGCCGAGGGGCGTCCGCCCGCGATGAATTCCGCGTCATGACGCCTGGTGGCGACGGAAAGAACGGCATGACTGCGGCTGGCGTTGGCAGAACTCATGCGAACTCCTTGAAAGAAAGATAAGCGGCCCGTCATGCGGGCCCTGTGTTCTCAAAAAGGGGCTCATGTCCCGCGCGGTCAGTCTATGGAAACGACTTCCAGCGCAAAGGTGAGGTCCTTGCCGGCCATGGGATGGTTGGCGTCGAGCACGATGTGCTTGTCGGTCACTTCATGAACGGCGACTTCCAGTTCGCCCTGATCGGTGGAAACGTGGAGCATCATGCCCACCTGCGGCTTGATGGAGGGCGGCACCTTTTCCAGAGGAACGGAGAAGAGAAGCTGCTGCTGTCTTTCGCCGTAGGCCTCCGCTGCGGGAATGGTCACGGAGAACTTGTCGCCGACTTCATGGCCGGTCACGGCCTTGTCGAAGCCGGGAATCACCTGGCCGGAACCGACCTTGAAACGCAGGGGGCTGCCTTCGCGGGAGCGGTCGAACTCGGAACCGTCGTTCAGAGTGCCAACATAATGGACAGAAACAGTGTCGCCGGGTTTAATGGGCATGAGAACCTCTGTGGAAGAGAGTTGAAGGGATGAGAAAGGCGCGAACGCGTCCGAAGACTGCGCCGGAAGGGCTGCGGCCTTTTCGATTGACGGCGTCGGCACAGGACGATACCTAACACAGACAGCGCCCAACTCCAAGAGCATTTAATGGATGGAGGCCCGCAATGAGCGAGGAGAAGAAACGGAGCGAACCGAAGGGACAGATAAGCCTGCTCGGCACGGCCAGCACCATGGGACTGCACATGGTGTCCGGCCCCATCGTGGGCGGCGGGCTCGGGTGGCTGGTGGACAAGTGGCTCGACTCGTGGCCCGTGGGCGCGGCCGTGGGCCTGCTGCTCGGACTTGCCGCGGGCTTTCGCAACGTGTGGATAGACGCCCGCTATCTGGCAAGGAGCAACGCCGAGCGCGACGCGGCGGAAAAGGCCAGGCGCGAGGCCGAACGGAAGGAAGAGGAAAAGGAGCGCAGAAACGCCGCGCCGGATCCGGCAAAAGCCTCGATCGTGCCCGACACGGCGGAATCCCTCGCAGCCGCGGAAGGCGGTGCCGAACGGAAGGATGATCTGACGGCGTCCATACTTGCGGGCACGGCGGATCCTTCCGAGCAGGATCTCGATGAGCTCGGCGAGTCGCTTGAAGCCATTCGCCGCGAGCTTCGGGAATATGAAGAAGACGAGAAAAAGGACGAGCATGAGCATAATTGAACAAGTGGATCGCCGCCTGTGGAGAAGCGGATTCATTCATGCGCCTCTGCGCCGGGCCGCGAGGAACCTTTTTCTTTTTTCCCTGCTGCTCTTCGTCGTGGGAACCGCCCTTCTTCCCTGGAGAGACGGCGTGTTCTGGAGCGGGGTCATGTCCGTGCTATCATTCTGGAATTTCTATACTCTTGCCCTTTTCATCCAGCAGGCTCTTCCTGCGTCCATGCCCGACGAGGACAAGAACGGTCTTTCCCGGGCGCGCATTGTGAAAAAAGGTTTGCTCATCAGAACGCAATTGAGGCTTTTCATTACCGGAATTTTCGTGTATATAGCATTAGTCTTTTTTCAGGCGAGCCCGGTCGCCCTTGCGGTCGGTCTTTCCACGGCGATGATAATCATTCCGGTCTCTTTGATTTTCCGGGGTTGAAAAGCCTGGGGCACATACAGGAGGTTTTCCATGGCAGCATCTGGACTGGCGCACCCGCTTCTCTTGTCGACCATTTTCCATATGGATCAGATCACGGTTGCGGGCATGACCATTGAAACCAAGTATGTGTTCTTCACCTGGCTCGGCATGGCCATCCTGCTCGTTACCGGACTCGTGCTGCGCAAGAGACTCAGCATCGTGCCCGGCAAGTTCCAGATCTTCTTCGAGGCTCTTGTGGACGGACTGGAAAAGTTCGTGCTGAACAACCTCGGCGAAGAAAAGGGTCGCCGTTTCGTGCCTCTGCTCGCCTCCATCTTCATCTACGTTCTCACCATGAACCTGCTGGGTCTCGTGCCCGGCTGCGACGCTCCCACCGCCAATCTGAACACCACCATTTCCATCGCCCTGTGCGTGTTCATCTATTACAACTATGTGGGCATCCGCACCTGGGGATTCGGGTACATCCATCACTTCACCGGCTCCAGCAAGCCGCTGATTCCCCTGATGTTCCCCATTGAAATCATTTCGCATCTGGCCCGTCCGCTGTCCATGTCGCTCCGTCTTTTCGGCAACATCTTCGCGGAAGAAATGACGCTCATCATCTTCTTCGGCTTCGGCGCCAGCATCTACGTCGGCGTGCTGCTCGGCACGGTTCCCATGTACTTCCTGTTCCTCTTGGGCAAGGTGCTGCAGGCCTTCATCCTGTTCATCCTGTCCATGATCTACATCCAGGGCTCCGTGGAACACGCCCACTAAGCCGACCTTACCTCGGGGGAATGGCCTTACGGCCTCAACACTCATAATTGTAATGGAGTTTTACCATGCGCAAGATCGTTCTTACGACCCTGACCACCCTCATGCTCGTTTCCATGGCTGCCGTGGCTTTCGCCGCTGACGGCGGCGTCACCAGCGGCTTCGGTCTCGCCGCTGCCGGCATCGCTCTCGGCATCGGCCTCGCCGCCACCGGCGGTGCCTGCGGCCAGGGCGCGGCCATCAAGGCCGCCTGCGAAGGCATTGCCCGCAATCCTGATGCTTCCGGCAAGATCTCCCAGTCCCTCATCCTGGGCCTCGCCTTCATCGAATCCCTCGTCATCTATGCCCTTCTCGTGGCGCTTATCCTGCTCTTCGTGAAGATGTAGTTGCATTTATCGGGCGGGAAGGATATATTTCTTTCCGCCCCTATTCTTTTAACCGGCCAGCCAAGACAATGAATCAGACTCCTAAATACGAACACATCCCCCGCGCTACCATTCAGCGGCTCGCCACCTATCTCCAGGTTCTTGAAGCCATGGACAAGGATGGCGTCCAGGTCATCTCCTCCGAACCCCTGTCCCGCGCTTGCGACGTCAACGCCTCACAGGTTCGTAAGGATCTCGCCTACTTCGGCGAATTTGGCGTTCGTGGTGTAGGCTACTACGTGTCGTATCTGCTGGAAGTCATCAAGGCCTGCCTCAATGCCAACCGCGAGTGGCGCGCCGCTCTCGTGGGCGTGGGCAACATGGGCCGGGCCCTGCTTAACTATCAGGAATTTCGCCGCCACGGCTTCACCATCGTGGGCGCCTTCGACTGCGACCCCTTCAAGATCGGTGAAAAGCTCTACGGGCTGGAAGTCTACTGCACCAAGACCCTCATGGAAAAGGTGCCTGAACTCGGCATCGAGATCGGCATCATCACCGTGCCGCCGGAACGCGCCCAGCGCGCGGCCACCCAGCTCGTCGATGCCGGCATCAAGGGCATTCTGAACTACTCCGCCGCCCGCATCACCGTGCCGGATCACGTGTTTGTGGAATACGTCAACTTCTTCCATCAGATTTATTCTTTGACGTTCAACATCTCCACGAAGCAGCGCTGAGTCGTTCTGCTCCGCCTTTCAAGCCCGTCGGACTTTGCTCTGACGGGCTTTTTCATTGCCCGCCGCTGTCCTCGGATCTGGGGAGACGGCGCGTTTTCTCAGAAAACAGGAGTTTGTCCGGGCTGCGCCCCGGCCTGCCGGAGGTCGGCGTCTTTCGACGAGTCGGCAGCGTCGCGTTCATTTTCCATCGTGGGTCTCCTGTCCGGTCTGTCCCTGGCCGGCAGGAAAAGTTCTTGTCGGGCATGGAAACGTTGTCCTTTGGGGGGCCCGCGTGACGGACGGAGAGACGCGCCGGCGACGAAGGAAGCCCCTGTACGTCTTGAGGCGTCAAGTCGAAACGCCGGGCATTCCCTGAATTCGCCTGCCATGACGGGCACTCTTCAGTCAGGAGATTGTCGGAGGGCGTCGAGCGGACAACGCGGGAGCTGCCGTTGAAAAGATGCCCCGCCTTTTTTCAGGGGACGGTTTTTCATGCGTGACCTGATGGGAAAGTATGATACGGTAATATCTTGGTATTTTTAATTTTTTATTGGTTGTTCGTGCTTTTTCATTCGAGAGCGGCGTGAAAGTCCGAACGTAAATGAATATTTTTTCACAAGTCGTTCGGGGCGAAGTCGGCAGGAGCTTCCGGCAGGGCGTGAGCGCGTCGCCTGTCCGACGGCAAGGTGAGCGGACAGGGATTTTCTGGAAAATCACGGTCGCTCACGCCGGGCGTCTGTGAGAGCTGCCCTCTCAGGGGCTTTTTGCCGCACGAAAGCCGCCGCGGACGAGCGTTTTTTTCGTCAGGAGCGGCAGCAGGACACGCACTTCGGGGCAAAATTTTCCGGGGGGACGGCCGGAAGCCGTCTTTTTTGTTTTTTCTGCGAACTTTGCCAATAATGGGCGCTCTATGTACTTGCTCATCCGGCCGCCATAGCTTATCAATAAGGAAAGAGCGCAAGAGGAAACATTGCCGTCATAATCATGTTCTCTGCGCTTCGCGATAATGGCCGGAAGTTTCCGGCACGTACAAAAATGCTCGGAACCGGCGCTGACTGCGTCCCGCCGGTTCTCAAGGAGATAGACGAGTTATGGAAAAGTTGGAACTGCTGGCTCAGCGTATTGATAGTCTCATTCAGGAACTGGACCGACTCCGGGAGGAGAACCATCAGCTCCGCGAGGAAGGCAAGCGCCTTCGTGAAGATCTGGAGCTCGGACAGATGGCTTCCGAAGAACTTCAGGAACAGCTCAATCGTGAACGCAGCGTCCGCGACGAGGCCTGCAACAGGGTCGACGCGCTGATCAGCCGTATCCAGGATACCTTGCCTGCCGCCGAACCGCAGCAGAACGGTTAATGGCAGGCAGCCGCCATGCACAGCTATCATCTTGACCTTTGCGATCTTCAGGTCGCGTTCCGTACCGAGGCTGCTCCCGACCGCGTGGAAAAGGCCAGACAGTACGTCGAGGAAAGATATGGCAAGGTAAAGGCGCAGGGCGGTCAGTTCGGCAGAGACAGGTTGCTGGTCATGCTTCTCATAGGCATGGCCGATGACCTGCTGGAACTGCAGGAGCAGAAAAGCCGCATGAATTCGCGACTGGACGAGCTTTTGCAGAACTTGAAGGAGAACACGCCGGAGGATGACGGCAAGTAGCAGCGCAGACTGCCGAAGCTCTTCCGGTACCCATATTCCCTGGGGTGTGCGTGGGAAGCTGGCTTGCGCCGGCCTCACTAGCGTTAGCAGGGAGCCAGTCTCCGAAATGGTGTGCATACCCGCAATATGCGGGCAGCCTGAAGTTTCGGACAGGCGCCCACTTGGAGACCACAAGGTCTCGTGCCAGCAGCTTTTCACGGCATCCCGGGTTCTTTTTTCCTTCCTCTGAGCTTCTTGTCCGTCCGCGGGACGGAATTTCCAGATTCCCCTTTTCGGGACGCGGCCTGTCCGCGATGCTTCGGCGCGCCCTTCGGCCGTTCCGGACTGTCGGGCTTTGCCCGTCAACATATCACAGGAATTATCATGGATGACATCATCATTTACGCCTTTGCGCTGGTCAGTCTCGTGGCCGGAGCGCTCATCGGCGTTTTCATACAGCGTCATGTGACCAGCAAGCGCATAGGCGAAGCCAACGATCTCGCCAGCCGCATCGTGGAAGAAGCCCGCAAGGAAGCGCAGGCACAGAAAAAGGAAATCCTGCTTCAGGGGCAGAACGAAATATTCAGCCAGAAGCACTCCTTTGAAATGGAGTGCAAGGATCAGGAACGGGCTCTCAAGAACCGTGAGAAGAAGCTCCAGGACATCAGCGACCGCATGGAAGAGAAGATGGAGCGCATCACGCAGAAGGAGCACGACATTCTTGCCCAGGAGAAGGAGCAGGCGCAGCGCGAGCGCGTGATTGCCGAAAAGGAAAGCCAGGTCGAGGCCAGACTCGACGAGCAGGAGCGCCGTCTTCAGGAAGTTTCCGGGCTGACGGCCGAGGAGGCCAAGACCCGTCTGTTTGAAGAAATCGAGGCCCGTACCCGTCACGAAGCGGCCAAGATGATGCGCGTCATTGAAACCGAGGCCCGCGAGACGGCCGACCGCAAGGCCAAGGAAATTCTGGCCTGCGCCATACAGCGCTATGCCGGCGACTATGTGGGCGAGCAGACGGTGACGGCCGTCACCCTGCCGAGCGAGGACATGAAGGGCCGCATCATCGGTCGTGAAGGCCGCAACATCCGTGCGCTGGAAGCAGCCACGGGCGTGGATCTCATCATAGACGACACTCCGGAAACCGTCATTCTTTCCGCCTACAGCCCCATCCGTCGTCAGGTGGCGCGCATGGCTCTCGAGCGCCTCATTCAGGACGGGCGCATTCATCCCGCCCGCATCGAGGACGTGGTGCACAAGTGCGAGCAGGAACTGGAGGTGCAGATTCGCGAAGTGGGCGAACAGGCCACCTTCGACGCGGGCGTGCACGGCATAAGCCCCGACATCATCCGGCTCCTCGGTCAGCTCAAGTACCGCACGAGCTTCACGCAGAACGTGCTTCAGCATTCCCTTGAAGTTTCCGCCCTCTGCGGCATGATGGCCGCCGAGCTCGGCATGGACATCAAGCGCGCCAAGCGCGCCGGTCTTCTGCACGACATCGGCAAGGCCGTGGACCATGAGGTGGAAGGCTCCCACGCCCTCATCGGCGCGGACATCGCCAAGAAGTACGGGGAAGGCAAGGACATCGTTCACGCCATCGCCGCCCACCATGAGGACGTGCATCCCGAAACGGCGCTCGCCGTGCTCGTGCAGGCCGCGGACTCCCTCTCTGGAGCAAGGCCCGGCGCGCGCAAGGAGCTGCTTGAAAACTACGTCAAGCGTCTTGAAGACCTCGAGAACATCGCCGATTCCTTCGAGGGCGTGGCCAAGTCCTACGCCATTCAGGCAGGCCGTGAGCTGCGCGTCATCGTCAACTCCGACAACGTGGACGACGACAGCACCTATCTTCTGTGCAAGGACATTTCCGCCAAGATCGAGGAGAATCTCACCTACCCCGGCCAGATCCGCGTCACGGTCATCCGCGAACGCCGCGCCGTAGGCTTCGCAAAATAGTCATATTGCCGTCATCATTGCGGATTAAAACGACGTTCATTGCACAACCCTCATAAGGATACCGTCTCATGTTCCAAGCTCCATCCGACTTCGTTCCCGATTTTTCCAAGTCCGGGGGCCTCATTGCCGCCGTTGCGCAGGACGCCGCCACCGGCGAAGTGCTCATGCTTGCCTGGATGAACCGGGAAGCGTGGGAGGCCACCCTTGCCACCGGCGAGGCCCATTACTGGAGCCGCAGCCGTCAGAAGCTGTGGCACAAGGGAGAAAGTTCCGGCAACGTGCAGATCGTGAAGGCCATACGCCTCGACTGCGATTCCGACGCCGTGGTGCTGGAAATCGAACAGATAGGCGGTGCCGCCTGCCATACCGGCAGAAGCAGCTGTTTTTACCGGCGGCTCACGCCCGGCAGCTCCGAAGTGTCCGTCTGCTGCCCGCAGGTCTTTGATCCCGCCGAAGTGTATAAGAAATAGAGGCTCTCAGCATGAAATCTCAGCTCAAGCTCGGCATTCCCAAAGGTTCACTGGAAGAAGCAACCATCGCCCTTTTCGACAAGGCCGGATGGAAGATCCATAAGCACGTCCGCAACTATTTCCCTGACATCAACGATCCCGAACTCACCGCCCGCCTCTGCCGCGTGCAGGAGATTCCCGAATACATCCAGAACGGAATTCTCGACGTGGCCCTCACCGGCAAGGACTGGCTGGAAGAGCGCGGCGTGCCTTACGGCGGCAAGGATGACAGCGATGCTCCCGTGGTGGTGATTTCCGATCTTGTTTATTCCAAGGTGTCCAACCGCAAGGCCCGCTGGGTGCTGGCCGTGGCCGGCGACTCTCCCTATCAGTGCGCGGCCGATCTTGAAGGCAAGCGCATTTCCACGGAACTTGTGGGCGTGAGCACCCGCTACTTCGAGAAAAAGGGCGTTCCGGTTCAGATCAACTATTCCTGGGGTGCCACCGAAGCCAAGGTCGTGGAAGGCTTGGCAGACGCCATCGTGGAAGTGACCGAAACCGAGACCACCATCCGTGCGCACGGCCTGCGCGTCATCGACGAGGTCATGGCCAGCAATACCGTGCTCATCGCCAACCGCGACGTGTGGAATGATCCGGCCAGCCGCCGCAAGATCGAACAGATCGACCTTCTGCTTCAGGGCGCTCTGCGGGCGGAAAGCTTCGTGTGCCTCAAGATGAACGCTCCCACGGCGCGTCTCGACGCCATTCTCGGCCTTCTTCCCGCGCTGAACTCCCCCACCGTGGCTTCTCTGCGCGATCCCGCCTGGGTGTCGCTGGAAACCGTGGTCGACACCAACGTGGTGCGCGATCTTATTCCTCAGCTGCACGCCCTGGGTGCCGAAGGCATTCTGGAATACAGCCTGAACAAGGTCATCTAGCTTTTTGCTGCTGAAACCGCATGTGTGGCCGGAGCGCGACGTTCGTCGCCTCCGGCCGTTTTGCGCATGCGGAGAAGGGGGGGCGTTTCTCTGCCGTGCG
>NZ_CAJJIC010000008.1 GCF_905187505.1 uncultured Mailhella sp. | reverse complement strand
AGCGTCAAGGTCGATGGAGAAATGTCCACGGTGTTCAGGACGGGAAGCGGCCCTTCCCATATGTACGGCCGGACTCGTACCGGCATCAGTTTCTAGCTCTGAGAGCTTATCTTCTAAGACAGGTCATCCCGATGCTTGCCATTCTTGATTACAAGGCGGGAAACCAGACCAGCGTTTTGAGAGCGCTGCGTGCTCTGGGGATACCCGCCGACATTACGGCCGATCCTTCGGTCATTCTTGCTGCGGAAGGCGTCGTCTTTCCCGGCGTGGGCGCGGCCGGTCAGGCCATGAATCAGCTTGTTTCCACCGGCATGGACAAGGTGCTGCGCGAGGTCGTCGCCATGCGCAAGCCCCTGCTCGGCATATGCCTCGGCTGCCAGATCCTTCTGGAGCGCAGCGAGGAGAACGACACGGCTGCTCTCGGCATCGTTCCGGGCGAATGTCGTCGTTTCCGGCCGGAATGGCGCGACGGGGACGAGCCCATACGCATCCCTCACATGGGCTGGAACACGCTGGACGTGATTCGTCCTTCCGTGCTTCTTGAAGGCGTGGAGCCCGGAGCCCGATTCTATTTCGTGCACAGCTACTACACCGAGCCTGCGCAGGAGCTTGTCATTGCCACCAGTCATTACGGCAGGGAGTTCACGGCCATGTACGGTCGTCCCGGACTCTGGGCCGTGCAGTTCCACCCCGAAAAGAGCGGCCGTCCCGGACTTCGCATCCTGACGAATTTCTACCGCTACTGCCAGGAGGCCGCCCGTGTCTGAAAAAAGCCATCTGAGCAAGCGTCTCATTCCCTGTCTCGACGTGCGCAACGGACGCCTGACCAAGGGCGTCAAGTTCAAGGGAAACGTGGACATCGGCGACCCTGTGGAAACGGCGCGCCGCTATTATGAGGAAGGCGCGGACGAGATCGTCTTTTATGACATCACGGCCTCCTGCGAGGCCCGCGGCATCTTTCTCGACGTGGTGGAGAAGGTGGCGAGCAACATCTTCATTCCGTTTTCCGTCGGCGGCGGCATCGCGTCCGTGGAGGACATGCGCGCCGTGCTTCTTGCCGGAGCGGAAAAGGTGTCCGTCAACTCGGCGGCCGTGAAGGATCCGTATCTCATCAGCCGCGGAGCCGACGCCTTCGGCTCGCAGGCCGTTGTGGTGGGCATGGACGTAAAGCAGGTACCTGTAAGCGAAACCTGCCCTTCCGGCTATGAAATCGTCATACACGGCGGCCGCAGGCCCATGGGCATCGACGCCGTAGCCTGGGCCCGCCGCTGCGAAGAGCTCGGCGCGGGCGAGCTTTGCGTGAATTCCATCGACGCCGACGGCACGCTTGACGGCTACGAGCTCAAGCTCACCCGCATGATCTGCGACGCCGTGACCATTCCGGTCATCGCCTCCGGCGGCGCGGGCGCTCCGCAGCATCTCGTGGACGCCGTGACCCGCGGCGGGGCTTCTGCCGCACTGGTGGCCTCCATCGTGCACTACGGGCAGTACAGCATCGCGGAGCTGAAGGACTATATGGAGAAGGCCGGCGTTCCCGTGAGGAAGGTCTAGCCGCGTCCTGCGGCAGCTCATTGTTGTTCTCTTTCCTGCAAAAGGAAGATGGTTGCGGCCGGACGGCAAACATTCTATGCTTGCCGTTCCATGTTCGACCATCACTCAGGAGTTGTGATATGTCTCAGGATTTCCCCACGCGCCGCGCGCGCATGGAATATGTATGCATGAACTGCGGCCATCGCCATCCGGTGGACGCCCTTCTCTATACCTGCCCCGACTGCGGAGGAGTCCTTCTTCTCGAAGATCTTGATTTCGACGACATGAAGGACAGGGGCGCGCAGTACTGGCGTGATCTTTTCGACGCCCGTCGCGCCACGCGCACCACGGCTCTTCGCGGCGTGTTCCGCTTCTATGAGCTCATGGCTCCCGTTCTGGAGGAAGAGGACATCGTCTACCTCGGCGAGGGCGACACGCCCGTCATCGAGGCCTCAGCCGCCCTTGAGAAGCAGGTGGGCCGCCGCTTTGCCTACAAGAACGACGGCATGAACCCCAGCGCCTCGTTCAAGGACCGCGGCATGGCCGGAGCGTACAGTTATCTCAAGTCTCTCGTGCGCAGGAACGGGTGGCAGGAAGTGCTCACCATATGCGCTTCCACGGGCGACACGTCGGCCGCGGCGGCCATGTACGGCGCCTACGTGGGCGCCCCCATACGCACCGTGGTGCTTCTGCCTCACGGCAAGGTGACGCCCGCGCAGCTTTCCCAGCCCCTCGGCTCCGGCGCGCAGGTGCTGGAAGTGCCGGGCGTGTTCGACGACTGCATGAAGGTCGTCGAGTATCTGGCCGAACACTACCGCGTGGCCCTGCTCAACTCCAAGAACAGCTGGCGGGTGCTCGGACAGGAATCCTACGCCTACGAAGTGGCCCAGTGGTACGGCTGGGACATGGCGGACAAGGCTCTGTTCATGCCCATAGGCAACGCCGGCAACATCACCTCCATGATTTCCGCCTGCCTCAAGATGCATCGTCTCGGCATCATCGAGCGTCTGCCCCATATCGTGGGCGTGCAGTCCGAACATGCCGATCCCGTGTGGAGATACTACAGCCGGCCGAAGGAAACGCGCGAATATCACGCCGTAGAGGTGCAGCCCAGCGTGGCGCAGGCCGCCATGATAGGCAATCCCGTTTCTTTCCCCCGCGTGAGGAATCTCGTGGAGAAGTTCGAGGCGCTCGGCGGCCGTTTCGACGTGGTGCAGGTGACCGAACAGGCCATCATGGACGGCATGATTCTCGTCAATCGTCACGGCCACATCGCCTGCACGCAGGGCGGCGAGAGCTTTGCCGGAATGCTGCGGGCCGATGAGCTCGGTCTGCTGGAAAAGGACGAGTTCTGCGTGCTCGACTCCACGGCTCATGCTCTGAAGTTCGCCGGTTTCCAGAACATGTATTTCGAGGACGCCTTCCCCGCAGAATACGGCGTGAAGGCCCGGCCCGAGCTTGTGAACCATCCGAAGCTTCTGCTTACCGCAGAGGAGCGCGAGGCCATGCCCGCCGGAGAGTTCACCCGTGCGGCAGCGCTTGCCGTGGCCAGGGCTGCGGGACTGGATGCCAGAGACTAGATCCGTCACTCGGGATCGGCGGACCGTGAGGCGATGGCCGGAACTCAGGCGTGAACACGCGCTTTTCGCGGCGCCTCGCGGCAGGCCTTTTCGGGAACATGCCCTTTCGGAAGCCGGGCCCCGTAGCGCCGCGGAGCCGGCAGTTTTGGGAGAAGCCGCTTGACAGCGTGTTGCGCACAGGCTATCCCTCATGCATCGGATACTCCAGACAGGTATCCGATGCTCAACTCGGAATTCTTAACTTGCGCCGAACATCGTTTCGGCCGAACATTGGAGGCTGTTATGGGCTACAAGATTACTTTTGATGCGGACAAGTGCGTCGGCTGCGGCCAGTGCGTGGACATCTGCCCCGTTTCCGTGTGGGAAATGCACGACGGCAAGAGCGATCCCGTCAACGCTGAAGAATGCCTCGGCTGCGAATCCTGCACCGGCGTTTGCGAACACGACGCCATCACCATCGAAGAAGAATAACGTTCGAGGATTTCCTCGGCGAGGGCGGCTCAGGCCGTCCGGGTCCTGCGTCTTCGCTGGGCCGGCGGATGATCGGAGTCATCCGCAAAGCTGACTGTACCGCCGCTGTGCGGCGGCCCATGTGAGCCTGTTGCCGCCGGATGGGCTTTGCTCATCCGGCGGTTTTTTAACCGTTTTTCAGTGGGAACTATGATGACCAACCCGGAATTGGACGCTATTTTTCAGGAGTACGCGCAGCTTGCCGCGCAGGCAGATCAGCTTTTCGAGCGAGTGAAGAAACAGTTTCCTGAAGAGGTGGCCTGCTCCTCGGGCTGCAGCAGCTGCTGCCATGCGGCCTTCGATCTTTCCCTTGTGGAGGCCATGGCGCTGAACCGGGCATTCAACAAGGAATTTGACTTCGGCATCCGCCGTTCCGCCGTGCTTCAGGCCGCCGGCGACGTCGACCGCCAGCTCGCCCGTCTCAAGCATCACTATTTTCAGCAGGCCCGTCAGGGCATGAGCGACGAGGAAATCATGCTGGAGGCCGCAAAGGAGCGCATTCGCTGCCCCCTGCTCGGTCTGGACAACACCTGCCTGCTCTATGAGCACAGGCCCATCACCTGCCGTCTTTACGGCATACCTACCTCCATTCACGGCAAGGCCCACGTGTGCGGGGAATGCCGCTTCAAGAAGGGACAGGCCTACCCCACCGTGGCTCTTGACCGCATTCAGGATCGTCTGGCCGACATGAGCCGCCGCATCGGCGCTGCCATAGGCTCCCGCTTCCGTGAACTGCATCGCGTGTACGTTCCTGTGTCCATGGCGCTCATCACCAAGTATGACGACGCCTATCTCGGCGTAGGTCCGGCCCCGAAGGAGTAGCCATGTCCATCGCTTCGCTTCTGCGCAATGAAAAGCCCCGCGAGCTTACCGCCGATGAGGAAAAGCTCAAGCGGGACCTGTACGAGAAGATACCTCCGAGACGGCGCAAGTTCATCGACCGCATAGGCTATGAGAACTGGGATCCTTTTCCCGAGCCCAACGATCCTGTTGAAATACGTACCGACATCACCAAGCGCACGGCCCAGCAGCTCATGAAGGAGTTCATGAAGTCCAAGAAATGCGAGGCGCAGCTTGCCGGTGAGTCCGATCCCGGCGAGGCGTTCATTCAGGGGGCCATGGAAGCGGCCATCGGCGTGGTCAACAAGCAGGACAAATTTTTGGGCGCCTATGAGTTTGCCGCCTGGTATCACGAACTCCTAAAGAAGGAAGGTCATATCCAATGAAGGACCGCTATACCGATATTCACGAGTATATTCACGATCTTCAGGAAGAAATTGAAAAAGATCCCAAGTGTGCCATTCACCATTACAATCTGGGTGTGGCCATGCTTTCCCTCGGTGACTACGCCGAGGCCGAGGAATGCTTCCTGAACGCCGTCCGCAACTCCGGCCACATGGCCGAGGCCTTCGTGCAGCTCGGCGGCCTCTGCCTGCGCCGCGGCGATCTTGACGGCTGCATGCAGTACAACAAGGAAGCCGCGCAGTGCCGCGCCAAGTTCCCCGTCGCCTGGGGCAACATCGGCTTCGTGCATCTGCAGAAGGGGGAAGTGGACGATGCCATTGCCGCCCTGCACAAGGCTCTTACCTGGGATCCGAACTATCTGCAGGCCCGAGCCACCTTCGCTTCCGCCCTGTACATGAAGGGCGAATATGAAAAGAGCGCGGAGATGAGCCGCATGGTCCTCAAGCAGGAGCCCTCCTTTGCTCCTGCCTGGAACAATCTTTCTCTGGCATGCTTCGAGCTCGGTGAAGTGGAAAAGGCCAAGGAATACGCAGAGAAGGCATGTGAATTCGGCTACGATGTCGCCGACGACTACTGGAAGATGATTACCGAAGCCCTCGAAAAGAAGGAAGCGGAAAAGGCGTAGCACGTTTTTTTCTGCACGAAGGCTTGTTTTTCAGCCGCTGCACCAGACCGGCGCGATGTCCCGCAAGGGGAATCGGCGCCGGTTTTTTGTTGCATGACGGAGGAGTCGGAGAAAAAGCAGGGACTTTTTCCGACAAAATGGAAGATCGGCGGACAAATACTTGTCAATAGAGCATGAGTTTGTTATTGAAGGTACAAATGGGCTTGAGGAGAGTTTGTTTTTAATTTTTTAAGCAGGGGACTTTTTATGGCTAATGAAAACATAGTCGTTGACGATGGCCGCGCAAAATGGTCTGACCTCTGGCTGAAGGAAGACTATTGGGCGATATGGATCGGGTTCTTCATCCTGATCATCTCCGGCCTCATCATGATGAATGGCCGTGCCGACATCGAAGCCCAGCTCAGCAAGTATGACGCCGTCATCGCCGCTGAGAAGGCCAAGCCTATCAAAACCATCGAGCTTATTCAGGCTCAGGCCGCGAAGAAGGCCGTTGCCGGCAGCAAGCTGCCCGCCGCCAAAACCATCATCAGCTACCTCAAGACTCCCGCCAAGTGGTCCGGGAATCCCATGGATTCCTTTGTGACGCACATGGATGAATCGGCCAAGCCCGCCGCCGACGCCGCCGCCAAGACGGCCGCCGACGCTCTGGCCGCCGCCAAGATCGCTCAGGATGCCGCTTCCGCAGCCTCCTACCAGAACGCCGATCTGAACAAGGCCGCCGAAACCGCCATCGCCGACTGGCAGAAGGCCGACAGCGCCGCCGCCAAGGCCAAGGCCAAGGTCGGTTCCGACACCAACCTCATTCCCGGCTTCATCATCCTCGGCATCATCCTCGGCGTGATCACCGCCGTCGGCATGGGCGTCATGGGCTTCAACGTGGTTCAGTACTTCATCGGCTTCCTCGGCGTGTACGTGCTGTGCCTGTTCGCCAACTTCCTCGGCGGCTACAAGCCCACGGCCACCTACGGCCTCAATGCCGAAATTTGGTCCATCATCGTCGGCATGGTGGTGGCCAACACCATCGGCACTCCCAAGTGGATGAAGCCCGCCGTGCAGGTTGAATACTTCATCAAGGCCGGTCTCGTGCTGCTCGGCGCCGAAGTTCTGTTCAACAAGATTCTTGCCATCGGCATCCCCGGCATCTTCGTGGCCTGGGTGGTCACTCCCATCGTGCTGATCTCCACCTACATCTTCGGTCAGACCGTTCTGAAGATGCCTTCCAAGACCCTGAACATCACGATTTCGGCCGACATGTCCGTGTGCGGCACCTCCGCCGCCATCGCCGTGGCCGCCGCCTGCCGTGCCAAGAAGGAAGAGCTGACCCTGTCCGTCGGTCTTTCCATGGTGTTCACCGCCATCATGATGATCGCCATGCCCGCCTTCATCAAGGCCGTGGGTATGCCTGAAGTGCTCGGCGGCGCCTGGATCGGCGGCACCATCGACGCCACGGGCTCCGTGGCCGCCGCAGGCGCCTTCATCGGTCCCAAGGCTCTGCAGGTCGCTGCCACCATCAAGATGATCCAGAACGTGCTCATCGGCGTGAGCGCCTTCTGCGTGGCCATCTACTTCGCCACCAAGGTCGAAGCTCATGAAGAAGGCGTGAAGGTCGGTCCCATGGAAATCTGGAACCGCTTCCCCAAGTTCGTCATCGGCTTCCTCACCGCTTCCATCGTGCTGTCCACCATCGCCGGCAACCTCGGTGCCGATCTCGGCAACGCCCTGATCTCCAACGGCACCAACAAGATCACCGTGCCTCTGCGCGGCTGGTTCTTCGCCCTGGCCTTCATCTCCATCGGTCTGGCCACCAACTTCAAGGAACTTGCCGGCTACTTCAAGGGCGGCAAGCCCATCATCCTGTACGTCTGCGGTCAGTCCTTCAACCTGGCTCTGACGCTCCTGATGGCCTGGATCATGTTCTACAAGGTGTTCCCGGAAATCACCGCAAGCATCTAACTGAAACTCTGAACGTCGTCCGCACCGCCCTGCGGCGGTGCGGACCATGGATTTCAAATGATTTCTCTCTCCTCTTCCAGCAGAAAGGTCGCATGGCTGAAGCTCGTTGCACTCAGCATTGTCACATGGCTGTTTTTGGGTGAATTCCTCCCGTGGGTGTACGATGTGGTTCCTCCTCTTCGTCACTCCCGAGATCAGCAGGCAAAGTTCGACATTTCGGCGGGAGCCATTTATTATACGGATGTGCCTGTTTCTCTGGATAGTGAAATGGCCTCCCGCGAGGCCGTCCAAAAGGCCATTGAGCTTCGGGCCTCTTCCATGTAGTTTTTTTGTCAGGAAATATTGTAAAATGCCGCAGGCGTATGCCTTCGGCATTTTTTTTGGAGAGACTTCCCTATTGTTCTGCCGGCGGCCTCTGTGCTATTCTTCCGCAGGACGCCGTTTTGCGCCGTACGCGGCCGCGTCTGAATCTTCATCAATTCAATGGAACGTCATATGCAGCATATTGAAAGCATGGGGGACAAGTGGTTCGCCCTTGGAGTTGCCCTTAAAGACATCAACGGCGTCATTGCCACCACTCTGGAACTCGGAGGCAGCCGGCCCGCTTGGAGCATGAAGGATGATGAGGTGGAGCGTATGCTCATGGCCTGGCCCAGCGATTCCCTTCTGCGCACGTCCGTGCTCATGGCGGGCAAGCCGGAGGGCCAGCTTTCCGTCGTGGCCGTGGCTCCGTTCATGGAAGGCTTTGCCAATGCCATGACCATTCAGGACATCTATCCCTGGAAGGACAATCACGCGGGCGAAATTCTCGCGGCCACCGAGGATTTTCCTCCGTTCTGGTTCTATGATCCGCTCTTTTTCCGTGATGCGGAAGGTGAGGTCAAGGGCAAAAGCTGTCAGATTCTGCTTTCCGGTCTCTGTTTCGGCATACGCCGCGCGCTGCTCGACGAGCTGACCGTGACGGAAGGTCCGGCCTACGAAAAGCACGCGCTGGAATGGATGAAGCAGCATCCCGACAAGACGCGTCTTGACGTGCCTGCGCTCAAGATTCCGCTCAAGGGCAGGACGCTCATCGACATCACCGATCGCTGCTGCGAGTATCAGTGCCGCGCCAACATCTTTGATGTCGACAGCTTCATGTTCGGCCCGGAAAATTCCCAGATGAAGATATATCGTTTCGGCGTGGGCTTCGGCAATCCCGAACACCCCCTCTATGCCATCATCTATGTTCCTGAACGTGTGTGCGTCAAAGGCTATGAGCCCAAGGAAGGCGACGACGTGGACATGATCTTCTGGCTTCAGGGCCGCGTGGACGACACGGAGGGCATGGTCGCCCAGGAAACTGAAGAGACCGTCATCCCCGAACCGAACAAGGATTAGCATGGAAGCACTGAAGGATGTCATGCTTCGCGTGGCGGGCATTATCGAAGAGTCCATCGTGGATGGGCCGGGGCTCCGCTTCGTGCTTTTTCTTCAGGGCTGCCGCACGCACTGCAAGGGCTGCCAGAATCCGCAGACGTGGGATTTCGACGGAGGAACGCTGGTTTCGGCCGAAGACATACTTTCCCGAGTGCAGTGCGATCCTCTGGTTCACGGCATAACCTTCAGCGGAGGCGAACCCTTCGAGCAGGCTACGGCTCTGCTGCCTCTGGCCGAGGAGCTGAAAAGGCGCGGCTATCATCTCATGGCCTTCAGCGGCTACACCTTTGAGCAGCTTCTTCCGAAGCCCGGATGCCGGGAACTGCTTTCCCTGCTCGATCTTCTGGTGGACGGCCCCTTCGTTGAGGAGGAAAAGTCGCTGGAACTTCGCTTCCGCGGTTCGCGCAATCAGCGCATCATCAACCTGGAGGCTTCCAGAGCCGCAGGCTGGAAGCCGGTCCTGGATGAGCTGAACGGTCAGGTGGAACGGTAGCACCGCCTTTGCAGACGTTTGTCGGACCCGTCGTCTCTTCGGAGGCGGCGGGTTTTTCTGTTCGGGAGCGGTCGTCCGCAACAAGCGGGAAGCGGAAGGCGGCATTTTCGAGTCTTGAATGGAGAGAACCTGGAAAGGCTCAGGGATCTTCGTCTGAAAACGCGTCGTTTTCTGTTTTTAGGCCGTCTGTTCGACTGTCGGCATCTGGGGTAAGGAAAACGAAGAAACGCGCCTTCTGCGGCGTCCGGGGCGTCCTTGTCGGGACGTGGGAAACGGATGTCGCTTCAGCTTCGGCAGAAGGACCGGAAGAATGCGGTCTGTACGGCTTTGCTGCGGGGCAGGATTCCGGGAGCGGGTCGAATGCCGGATGAATGATATGTCTTGTGGTCCTGCCTGTTGAGGCGATGCCGCGCATGAGGACGGTTTCTGACGCGCCTTGTTTCGGCGCGGCATTCTTCGGCTTCGGACAAAAAAACGGGGACGAACCTTTTGGTCCGTCCCCGTTCCTTTTCATGCGGCGGGAATTTACTTCCAGCTGTCCATGCTGCAATGCTTCACGCGGTCGCGCTCTTCAGCGGCCTTGGCGTCATTGAAGCGGTCGAGAGTGCCGACGAGGTAGCCGGTAATGCGGCGGATACGCTCGAACTTGACATTGGAACCGACGAGAATCTGATCGGTGGTGGCAGCCACATCGGACTTGCAATGGATCATGAGAACGCTCCTTAAAGTTTGATATTCGCAATTTTGTCAGGGGCTTCGCTTTTTTCGTCGCTGGTGCGGCTGTCGCGGATGTAACCCTTGAGCTGTTTCAGAACGGAGAGGGGAATGCCTTCGCCGTCGTGTCTGCCGCAGCGGGGGCAGACATCGCCGATGATGCCGGTATACCCGCACACCGGATCGCGATCGACGGGATGGTTGATGGAGCCGTAGCCTATGCCCATTTCCTTCATGGCCTTGACGATGTCTTCAAAGGCCTGGAGGTTGTTGAGCGGATCGCCGTCCACTTCCACATAGCTGATGTGGCCGCCGTTGGTGAGGGCGTGATACGGAGCCTCAAGACGGATCTTGTTGAAGGCATTGATGGGGAAGTACACCGGAATGTGGAACGAGTTGGTGTAGTAGTCCCTGTCGGTGATGCCGGGAATCTCGCCGAAGAGCTTGCGGTCGTATTTGACGAAGCGGCCGGCGAGGCCTTCGGCGGGCGTGGCGATGACGGTGAAGTTGAGACCCGTTTCCTCGCCCTTGGCGTCGGAGCGCTCGCGGATGGTGCGCACGATGCGCAGGCCGAGTTCCTGAGCTTCTTCGGATTCGCCGTGATGGACGCCGATGAGGGCCTTGAGGCATTCGGCAAGACCGATGAAGCCCGTGGTCAGCGTGCCGTGCTTGAGCACTTCTCCCACTTCGTCGTTGGGCGCGAGTTCGTCGGAATCCAGCCAGATGCCCTGTCCCATGAGGAAGGGGTAGTTGCGGCAGCGCTTGTGGCTCTGAATTTCAAAGCGTTCGAGCAGCTGACCGAACACGAGGTCGATCTTTTCGTTGAGTTCCTCGAAGAATCCTTCCACGTCGCCGCGATGCTTGAGACCGAGGCGGGGCAGGTTGATGGACGTGAACGACAGGTTGCCGCGGCCGAAGGTGGTTTCGCGTTCAGGGTCGTAGCGGTTGGCCATGACGCGGGTGCGGCAGCCCATGTAGGCGACTTCATGGTTGGGGTCGTCGCCCTTGAGATATGGGGCGTTGAACGGGGCATCCATGAAGGAGAAGTTCGGGAACAGGCGCTTGGCCGACACGCGGCAGGCCAGCTTGAACATGTCGTAGTTGGGGTCTTCGGGGTTGAAGCTGTAGCCTTCGCGCACCTTGAAGATGTGGATGGGGAAGATGGGCGTTTCGCCGTTTCCGAGACCGGCATCTTCAGCCAGAAGGGTGTTCTTGATGACCATGCGGCCTTCGGGCGTGGTGTCCGTGCCGTAGTTGATGGAGCTGAAGGGCACCTGAGCGCCGGCACGGCTGTGCATGGTGTTCAGGTTGTGAATGAGCCCCTCCATGGCCTGATAGGTGTCCTTGTCGGTCTTGGCGACGGCCTTGTCGATGACATGGGAGGCTTCCTTTTCGGGAAGTTTCGCCGTGAGCTGCTCTTTCACGAAGGCAAGGCCGTCCTTGTCGAGAATGGACCGGAAGGAGGCGTATTCCCCGGTGGGGAAGGCATACTTGCGAAGCGCGGCCTTCACGTCCTTGCGGAAGTCTTCCGGCGCGTCGCGCATGTCGAGGGCGAGATCGACGTTCTTGATGAAGCTGCGGGCCACGCCCGGGGCAAGTCCGTACTCGAAGTTCGGAATGCTCTGACCGCCGTGCTGGTCGTTCTGGTTGGACTGGATGGCGATGCAGGCGAGCGCGCTTGCGCACTGGATGCTGTTGGGTTCGCGCAAAAAGCCGTGACCGGTGTTGAAGCCGCTCGTGAAGAGCTTTTTGATGTCGATCTGACAGCAGGTCGTGGTGAGGGAAAGAAAGTCCAGGTCGTGAATGTGGATGTCGCCCTCTTCGTGAGCGCGGCTGTACTCGGGCGAGAGCAGGTAGTTCTTGTAGAAAGCCTTGGCGGCTTCGCTGCCGTAGCGGAGCATGGTGCCCATGGGCGTGTCGCCGTCGATGTTGGCGTTTTCGCGCTTGAGATCAAGCTCCTTGGCATCGGTGAAGGAAAGATCCTTCAGGGTGTTCATGAGCCGGGTCTTCATTTCGCGTACGCGGGTGCGCTCGTTGCGATAGAGAATGTAGGCTTTGGCCGTGCGGGCATGGCCGGCTTCGATGAGAACCTTTTCCACCAGATCCTGCACATGTTCCACGTCAGGGGTGTCGTCGCCTTCGGCCTCGAGCATGTCGAGCACCTGATCGGCAAGGTTGCGGGACATGGCACGGTCGGTGCCTCCCTGCGCCTTGGCCGCGCGGAAGATCGCCTCGTCGATCTTGGCGATGTCGAAGGGGACAATTCTAGAGTCGCGTTTCTTGATGAAGCGAATCATAAACTCTGCAACCTCTGATGAACTTGAAAATTCCTGGGGATCCAGGGGTGTGCGCCGTATGCTCGGCTTTGTGGCAACAGCGCGATTATACAGACAAAAAAACTCGGGTTCCATACCGATGGACGGCGTTTTTGTCCGCTGTCCCAAGCCGATTGGGTATCTTTTTCCCCGACCCGAGAAGAAGAGCCTAGCCTGCCGGAAGAAGTGGGTCAAGCATCGTTCCGAAAAGAACTGAGGCTTATCCGATACTCTTATCATGAGATTTGTCTGAGGGCGCGGCTCCGGGGCGGCCCAAAAAATTTTTTGTGCAGGAAGCGGCCTCGAAGGAGCTCTTGACAACGCCCGGCGTCGCGGGTAAAACGTCTTCACGCAGTGGAAGGTAAGATTCATTTTGGGTCTTGCCTTTCTTACATCCTGATGCACCGCGCAAGGCGGTTCTGGTAGGGTGGCCTGACGACGGCCTCCCTTTTTTATTATATAAGGTATGATACATGGGAAAAGGTCTTTCTCCTGAACAGCTCGTCCGTCGCGTGCGCGAGGCGGCCGAGCCTGTCATCGCGTCGTTCGGCCTGATGCTGTGGGGCATCGAGGTCGTGGCCGGCGGGCGCACGGTGGTGCGCGTGTATGTGGATGCTCCGTCCGGCGCGGCCGCGGAAGGCGGCAGCGGTGAGGACGGCGTGCTGGAAGGCGTGTCCGTGGATCAGTGCGCGGAAATTTCGCGCATGGTGGGACTGGCGCTCGACGTGGACGAGGTGTTTTCCGACGCGTGGGTGCTGGAAGTTTCGTCTCCCGGCATGGACCGGCTGTTTTTCGAGCCCTCCCAGCTTGCTCCCTATGCGGGGCGCGAGCTGGACGTGACGCTCTCCGATCCCCATCCCGACATCGCCGGAAGGCGCAAGTTCAGGGGACCGCTCGTGAGCGTTTCGGGCGACTCTTTCGTCATGGAGGTGCTCCTTGCTCCCGCCGAGGGAGAAAAGCCCGCTCCTTCCGATGTTTCCATTCGATGGGACTGGGTAAGAAAGGCGCGCCTCGTCCCTGTTTTTCCTGACACCAGCAAGCCCGGAGCCGGAAAGAACGCGAAAAAGGCGGCCGGCAAAGGCGGAGGTAAGCAAGCATGAGCCTGGAACTGAAGAAAGCCATTGAACAGATCAGCAAGGACAGAGGGCTGGATCGTGATATGCTCATCAGCACGCTTGAAGAAGCCGTGCGCACGTCCGTGACCCGCAAGTACGGCGACGATCTGGACGTGGAAGTGCATTACAGCGACGACACCGGCGACATTGAGGTGTTCCAGTTCAAGTTCGTCGTGGACGAGGTGGAAGATCCCCTCACCCAGATTTCCCTGGAGGACGCCCGTCAGCACGATCCTTCCATTCAGATCGACGATGAAATGGGCTTCCGCCTCAAGGTGGAGGATCTCGGCCGCATCGCCGCCCAGTCCGCCAAGCAGGTGATCATCCAGCGCATGCGCGACGCCGAGCAGGAACTCATTTACGAAGAGTTCAAGGACCGTGTGGGCGAAATCGTGAGCGGCATGGTGCAGCGTCGCGACAAGGGCGGCTGGGTCATCAATCTCGGTCGTACCGAAGCTCTGCTGCCCCGCGAAGAGCAGATTCCCAGAGAGCATTACAAGCGCAACGACCGCATTCAGGCGCTCATCATCGACGTGCGCCGCGAAGGCCGCGGTCCGCAGGTCATCATTTCCCGGGCTCATCGCGACTACATGGCCGCGCTGTTCCGCCGCGAAGTGCCTGAAGTGGACGACGGCAGCGTGCAGATCATGGGTGTGGCCCGTGATCCCGGTTCCCGTGCCAAGGTGGCCGTGCTCTCCCGTGAGCGCGACATCGACGCCGTGGGCGCCTGCGTGGGCGTGCGCGGTTCCCGCATTCAGAACATCGTGCAGGAGCTGCACGGCGAGCGCATAGACATCGTGGTCTGGAGTCCCGACATCGCCACCTACGCCCGCAACGCTCTGGCTCCGGCCATCGTTTCCCGCATCAACGTGGACGAGGCTTCCAATCTTCTGGAAGTCACCGTGCCGGACGATCAGCTCACCAACGCCATCGGCCGCAAGGGCCAGAACGTCAAGCTGGCCGCCAAGCTTCTCGGCTGGAAGATCGATATTTTCACCGAATCCCGCTATCACGAAGCCAATGCCGCCGGCCGCGGCCTGGAACAGGTGGCCAGCGTGGCCGAGATTCCCGTGGACAGACTCATGGAAGCCGGTTTCCGTTCGCTCGACGCTCTGCGCGCCGCTTCGGACGAGGAACTTGCCGAAAAGCTTGAACTGACCTCCGCGCGCATTGCCGATCTGCGCGCCGCCGTGAATTTCCTCAGCCCCGTGGTGGAAGGCGAAGCCGAAGCCGAGGAAAAAACGGAATCCGGCGAGGAATAGAGCATGGAGGATTGGCAGGGACCCGTACGCATGTGTGTCGTATGCAGACGGCGCTTTGCCAAGTCGCAGCTCCTGCGTCATGTGTCTGCCCCAGAAGGCGCCGCCGCCGGGAACGGGCTTGAAGCAGATGAAGCTCAGACAAGGCCGGGAAGAGGCTGGTATGTATGCGACGACCCGGCTTGCCGGGCGCGTTTTGCGGGCATGAAATTCAGGCGCAAATCTCACAAGGGGAGAAAGAATGGATAAGATAAAGATAAAGGATGCCGCGCTCGAACAGGGCATGAAGCCCGAGGAGCTGGTGGCCCGCCTGCGCGAGGCCGGGATAGAAAAGACGGTCAAAGGTTCCATCTCCCCGGAAGAATACGAAAAAGTCAAGGTTAAAAAGTCGGAGGCCTCTGTGGAAGTTGTCCGCAAAGACGTTATTATACGTCGTCGTTCCAAGCCGGCAGCGGCGGAAGCTCCTGCCGCTCCCGTAGTCGAAGAGAAGGCCGCGGCTCCTGCCGCCGCGGTGGAAACCGCCGCTTCTGCCGCTCCCGAAACCGGAGCCGCGGAGGCGAAGAGCGCACCCGCCGCGGAAAAGGCCCCCAGAAAGGCCAGAGCTCCCCGCGAGGCCGCTCCCGTGGCGCGCATCGTGCGTCCTGCGCGCGTGGTGACGCCGGAGCCCGCACCCGCGGCGCCTGAGTCCGCCGCCGGGGCGTCGGAGAAGACGGCCGTCGCCGAAAAGCCTGCGGCTGAAAAGTCCGTCGCGGCCAGAAATGTCGAAGCGAAGCCCGCTGCCGAAGCCCGCGCGGTGGAAAAGCCCGCCGCCGAGAAGCCCGCTGCGGAAAAGGAAGCCGACAAGGCTCCCCGTGCCCGCAAGGTGGAGACTCCTGCGGCGCGCATCGTTTCGCCCCGTCCCGCCACGGTGGTGACGCCTGCCGCACAGGAAACGAAGCCCGAAGCGAAGGCCGCCGTGGTGACCGAAGCGCCGAAGCCCGAGCGCGCCCGCAGGGCTCCTGCCGCCTCCGCCGAGCCCGAAGGCTCTTCGCAGCCGAGTCTGCTGCCTCCCGTGCAGGAACGCCGTCATGTCTCCGAGGAGAATGAAGGCGAGGATGCCCGCAGAAAGGCGCAGCCCGCCGCCGACAGCGCTCCCCGCGTGCGCGTGATTTCCCGTCCCGACCCCACGCAGGCCCGCATCATCCGTCCCGCGTCGTCTTCCGAGAGCCGTCCCTCCCGCGACGGCGACTCCCGTCGCGACGGTGGTCGCCGCGACAACCGCAACGCCCGTCCCGACTCCCGTGACGGCCGCGAGAACGACAGCCGCGACAATCGCGACAATCGTCGTTCCGGCGGCAACCGTCCTTCCGGCAATCGTCCGGCGGGCCGTTCTTCCGGCGGTGCTTCCTTCACGCCTCCCTTCGGCCAGCAGCCTCCCATGGACAATGAGCAGAGCCGCAAGAAGCGCAACAACAAGACCCGCCGCACTCCCGACTTCCCTCAGGATTCCGACGATTTCAGCCGTCGTCACGGTGCCCCCGACATGGATGACGATGAGGGCATGGTCCGCACCCGCCGCTCGCACAAGCCCAAGAAGCAGCAGCATCAGGCGCAGAACCAGTCCACGCAGCCCATGAAGGCCGCAAAGCGCAAGATACGCATCGAGGAGTCCATCCGCGTGGCGGATCTGGCCCATCAGATGGGCGTGAAGTCCAGCGAGATCATCAAGATTCTGTTCGGTCTCGGCGTGATGGCCACCATCAACAACGCCCTCGACATCGACACGGCCACGCTGGTGGCCTCGGAATTCGGCTATGAGGTGGAAAAGGTGGGCTTCTCCGAAGAAGACTACCTGGTGCCCACCGTGGTGGATACGCCCGAAATGCTCAAGCCCCGTCCCCCGGTCGTGACCATCATGGGTCACGTCGACCACGGCAAGACCTCGCTTCTTGACGCCATCCGCAAGACCAGCGTGACCAGCGGCGAAGCGGGCGGCATCACGCAGCACATCGGCGCCTATCACGTCAAGACCAAGCGCGGCGACATCGTGTTCCTCGATACTCCCGGTCACGCGGCATTCACCGCCATGCGTGCCCGCGGCGCACAGGTGACCGACCTCGTGGTGCTCGTGGTGGCCGCCGATGACGGCGTCATGGAGCAGACCCGTGAAGCCATCAACCATTCCCGCGCCGCCGGCGTGCCCATTCTGGTGGCCGTGAACAAGATAGACAAGGAAACCGCCAATCCCGACCGCGTGCTTCGCGAGCTTTCCGAGCTCGGTCTTCAGCCCGAAGCCTGGGGCGGCGATACCGTGGTGGGCATGGTTTCCGCCAAAACCGGCAAGGGCCTCGACGAGCTTCTGGAGCTCATTGCCCTCCAGGCTGAAATTCTGGAACTCAAGGCCAACCCCAACAAGCCCGCCCGCGGTCACGTGGTGGAAGCCAAGCTCGACAAGGGCCGCGGTCCCGTGGCCACCGTGCTGGTGCAGGAAGGCACGCTCCATCAGGGCGACGTCTTCGTGTGCGGCGTGTTTGCCGGTCGCGTGCGTGCGCTGTTCAACGATCAGGGCCGCAAGATCAAGGAAGCCGGTCCCTCCATGCCCGTGGAAATCCAGGGCTTTGAAGGCGTGCCGGAAGCCGGTGACGAGTTCGTGTGTCTCGATGACGAAAAGCTGGCCCGTCGCATCGCCGAATCCCGCGCAACCAAGCTGCGCGAGAAGGAGCTTGCCAAGGTGTCCCGCGTGACCCTTGAGAACTTCCTCAAGCAGAGCGCCGACACGCAGGAAGCGCAGGTGCTCAACGTGGTGCTCAAGGCCGACGTGCAGGGCTCTTTGGAAGCCATTACCGAATCTCTGCGCAAGCTCAGCACCGACAAGGTCCGCATCGACATCATCCATGGCGGTGCCGGCGCCATTTCGGAATCCGACGTCATGCTGGCCGCGGCTTCCAACGCCATCATCATCGGCTTCAACGTGCGTCCTACGGCAAAAGTCAAGGAAGTGGCCGAGCAGGAGCAGGTGGACATCCGCTTCTATGACATCATCTACAAGCTGGTGGATGAGATCAAGAGCGCCATGGCCGGTCTGCTGGCTCCCGTTTCCAAGGAAGTCTACCTCGGACAGGCGGAAGTTCGCCAGACCTTCTCCGTGCCCAAGATCGGTCTCATCGCCGGCTGCATGGTCACCGACGGCAAGATCACCCGCACGGCCAACGTGCGTCTGCTTCGTGACGGCGTGGTGGTCTACACCGGCAAGGTGGCGTCCCTCAAGCGCCTCAAGGACGACGCCCGTGAGGTGGTGCGCAACCTTGAATGCGGCGTGGGGCTCGAAAACTTCCACGACATCAAGATCGGCGACATCATCGAAGCCTTCGAGGTGGTGGAAGAGGCGGCCTCTCTCGACTAGCCCGAGCGTCCCGGGGCATCGCGTTTCCGGGACGGATTTCCGCTCGTTTTTTTCAGGCGCTTTTTGAAAGAACGGAGCGGGAAGAACAATGCATGCGACAGTGCCGGAAGAACGGATCCGTTCTTCCGGCACTGATGCTTTAACCGGTCGGAATGCCTTGCCGTCTGCGGCCATGAGGAAAATCCTTTCTGGCGGGCCTTCCGTGGCCCTTCGCGGAAGGAAAAGCACCGGTAAAGGCGGCGTGTATGCTGCACGACATGAAAACGCGCCGCCCTGCAAAACGCGGGACGGCGCGTTGCCGTACAGTGCGACGGGAACGATCCGGCATGAGAAGAACCAGGTTCCCGAGGACTGCGGAGGACGGCGCGCGATCAGATGGCCCGGACGGCGTTCATGGCGTCGCTCGTGGCCTGAAGAATCTTTCCGGCGTGCACGCAGTCGCCTATGGCCGTGCAGCGTATGCCTGCCTCGTCCAGTTCCTTTTTGAGCGTCTGGTCGGCGCGTGAGCCTAAGGCGAGCACCACGGAATCGAAAGGTTCCGTCTCGGTGGCATTCCCCTGTCCGTCAAGCACGGTCACGCGTCCCCTGTTCAGGGACCGAACCTTGCAGTCCGTGCGTATCGTTACGCCGAGGGCGGCAAGGCGTCCTTTGAGCGATTCGCGCATGGGGGCGTACATGTCTCTTGCGATGTCGTTCGTCATTTCCACGATTTCCACGTGACGGCCTGTGCGGGCGATTTCCTCGGCCGTTTCCGCCCCCACGAGGCCGCCGCCTATGACGACCACGCGCCTGCCGAGCTTTTCAAGGCTGTCGCGCAGAACGTCGTGGGCAAAGAAGTGCGGCGTGTCCTCCAGACCGGGGAAGGGAAGGGAAAGCGGGAGGCTGCCCGTGGCCACGATCACGTGATCCGCGCCGAAAGATCTGATGAAGTCGGCGTCCACGGGACAGTTCAGCCGGATGTCCACGTCGGCATCCTTCAGTCTGCGTTCCATGTGGAAGAGGTAGATGGCTATGTCGGTTTTCAGGGGCGGCAGGGAGGCGAGGAAGAACTGTCCTCCGAGACGGTCACTCTTTTCACAGAGCGTGACGCGGTGTCCCCGTCTGGCCGCGTACCATGCCGCCTCCATGCCGGCGGGACCGCCGCCGATCACGAGCACAGTGCCGGGACGGGCGGATTTTTCCGACGGCGAGCATTCCTTTTCATGCCCCATGAAGGGGTTGATGGCGCACAGCGTGTCCAGTCCCTGCCCGGTGCGCAGGGCGCAGCCGTCGTTGCAGCCGAGGCAGGGGCGCACGGCATTGAATTTTCCGGCGGCGCACAGCGAGGGGAGTTCAGGGTCGGCAATGAGGGCGCGCCCCATGGCCACGAAGTCGGCTATGCCGTTCTGAATGATGTCTTCGGCCTGAAACACCGTCTTGATGCGGCCTGCGAGAATGAGCGGAAAATCCGGTCCCACGGCCTGCCGCACGGCGACGGCTCGGGCGAGGTTGATGATGCGGCCTTCCGTGGCGGGCGGAATCACCGTGTTGGGCGTGGCATAGTTGCCGGACACGATATGGATGGCGTCGATGCCGCATTTGGAAAAGATGGCGGCCGCGGCCGCGCCGTCCTGCAGGGAAAGTCCTCCGGGATGGCTTTCTTCCACGGAAAGTCGCAGAGTGACGGTAAAGTCGTCTCCCGTCGCCTCGCGCACGGCGCGGATGATCTCGCGGCAGAATCTGGTTCTGTTTTCCAGAGAGCCGCCGTATTCGTCGGTTCGCCTGTTGGTATAGGGGGACAGAAACTGGGAAAGAAGATAGCCGTGCGCGCCGTGTATTTCCACGGCGTCGAATCCGGCGGCCTTCGCCCGGCGGGCGGCATCGGCAAAGCGCCGGATGATGGTCCGGATTTCTTCCTTGTCCAGAACGTGCACAGGTTCGTCCGAGTAGGAGACCGGGCAGTCGGAAGGCGCGACGATGATCTGTCCGGTGATGGCGCGGGAGGTCTCGCGACCGGCATGATGCAGCTGCACGGAAATTTTTCCGCCCATGTCGTGGACGGCTTTGGTCAGCCGGGCAAGGCCGGGAATCCTGTTGTCGTCGTCTATGCGGATGCCGTGGGCGAAGCCCAGGCCCTGCGGGTCGACGCAGGTGGCCTCAAGAGTGTAGAGGCCCACGCCTCCTCTGGCCCGTTCCGCGGCGTAGGCGATGAGTCTGTCGGTGACGAATCCGTCCTCGGAGGCGAAGCCGGTGACCATGGGGGGATAGATAAGACGGTTGCGCAGTTCGATGCGGCCGAGCGTCGCGGGTTCAAGGCATTTCATGGGAAAATCCTTATGGAGTTTTTCTTTGGACAGGGAGACGGCTCCGGCGCGGGAGACACGGCGGAATTTGAAGAAACGGCGTCTGGTGGGAGAATGCTTTTCCTTGGGAAGGACGGCGGGGCGTTGTGGCGTTCCGGCTCCCGCAGTCCGGGGAAGGCTGGTGGAGAAAACACGCCGGGCTTTTCGCCCGGCGTGTTTCAGAAGAGAGCCTAGTTCAGACCGAACAGGCGTTCTGCGTTCTCGTGCAGGATCTTGGGGAGCACCATGGGGTCGTAGCCCTGAGCCAGGAACTTGGGCAGAGCCTGCGTGTAGTCGGCGTAGGGATAGGCCGAGGCGTAGCACATCTTGTCGCCGATGCAGGTGTTGGCGGCCTTGACGAGCAGGTCGGCGCCGGGAAGATGACGGTAGATGGAGCTTTCAAAATACAGGTTTTCATGACGCCAGACGATGGCGATGAGTTCCTGAGTGTAGGGGAAGCCGGCGTGGGAGAGCAGCACCTTGAGGTTGGGGAGATCCGCGCAGATGTGGTCCACGGGGAGCGGGCTGCCCCATTCCATATAGGAGCCGCAGCGGATGGGCAGAGGTCCTATGGTGATGATGACGGGCACGCCGAGTTCGGCGCACTTTTCGTAGATGGGATAGAAGCGTTTGTCGTCGGCGGTGGTCTTCAGGGCGAAGGGGTCAACGGAAACACCCTTGAGGCCGAGATCCTTGACTGCGTGTTCGATGTCGTCCTTGACGTGTTCGTTGAGCGGATCGGCGCCGGCGACGCCGATGAACACGGGATACTTGGCCACGAGATCGGCGATGTACTGGTTGGGAATGTAGGCTCCGCCCGTGGAACGCATGTCGCGACCCGAGCACACTGCGCCGGTGATGCCCATCTTCTTGAAATATTTCATGGTGACGTCAAGAGGCTCGGGCTTGAGCGGGCGGGTCTGGGTGACCCAGAAGTTCGCGGGTTCGGGATTGATGTAGCATTCAAATTCAGGCGTCAGAGGACGGAAGCGGCAGTCGATGATGGCCATGAGAAAAACTCCTGTAGGGAAATAGTTGGATGGGGAAGGGGGGCCGCAGGAAGATCGGGCTCGGGGAGGGGATGTTCCCGTCTTCCGGCGGGAACATCCCCGGAAGGAACGGCTACTGCATGCAGCCTATTTCACGATAGTACCTGGCCGCGCCGGGATGGATTTCAATGGGCAGATCCTTGCAGACGCGTTCGGGGGTGATGGTGTCCCAGGCGGGGAAGGCGAGGGCTATGTCCTTGCGGCCTTCCACCAGAGCCTTGGCCATTTTGTAGGCGTCCTCGTCGGACACGTCCGCATTGATGACCAGACCGCTGGGAGCGGTGATGATGGGCACGTCTTCCTTCACCATGGGCTTATACATGGTGGAGGGAAGGATGCCGGGAGTCATGGCGTACTTGTCCTTGAGGTCCGACAGCAGTTTGTCGTCAAAGGGAATGAATCGGAGATCCATGTCCTTGATGAGCTCGGATATGGCAAAGTGCTCGCCGGGGTTGGTCATGCTCATGACGTCGAGCTGACCTTCGCGCATCATGCTGGCGCATTCGTTGGGAGTGCCTCCGTAGAGCGTGAATCCGCGGTTCTGCAGCTCCTTCTTGGAGTAGCCGAGACAGGCGAAGGTCCAGCGCACGAACATTTCCGCGTTGCCGCCCACCTTGGAACCGAGGAAGACGCGCAGAGGCTTCTTGCTTTCCACGATGTCGCGGACGGTCTTGATTTCGCTGTCCGTGGGGACGGCGAAGATGACGCGGGTCATGTCGTCGAGATTGGCCAGAGCCTTGACGTTGACGGGCTTTCTGAAGGGTTCGACGCCGTCATGGGCGGCTTTCATGAAGGTGACGGCGGTAATGCCGATGAGGCTCTTGCCCTGTTCGACACGCATCACGTTGGTGATGCCGCCGCCGGTGAACAGCGTGGTATCGAATTCGGGATACATGCCGGAAAGCACCTTGGCGTAAGCGCCGAGGCCCACGTACCAGGCTCCGCCGGGAGCTGAGGCGGCAATGTCGACGCTTTTCTTTTCAACGGCATGAGAGGAAAGGGGGGCGACGGTGATGGCCGCGGCACACAGAGTGAGGGCGAGAATCCTTTTCAGCATGGCTTACTCCTGAGGAAGCTGGATGTTGAACAGTTCTGCGGCGTTCTTGTAAAGCAGCTTGGGAAGCACTTCTTCCTTGAAGAGGGTCTTGAAGATGGCGAGGCTTTCGACGATGGGCATGAGAGGGTAGGCGGAACCGAACAGGAAGCGGTCCTGCAGCCAGGTGTTGGCGGCGGCGATGTAGTCCTGCGCTCCGGAGTTGTTCATGAGATACATGTCGGGGCACAGCCAGATGTTTTCCTGCCAGAAGCAGGCGCCGATGACGGCCTGCACCCAGGGCCAGCCGCCGTGGGACACCATGAATCTGCCGTTGGGGAAGTCGGCGGCGATGCGGCTGATGATTTCGGGATTGCTGTAGGACACGTCGGGGCCGGCGCGGCCGCCGAGCATGAGAATGACGGGAATCTTGTGGGCCTGGCACATTTCATAGATGGGGTAGAGACGGCGATCGTTGGCATACAGAGGAACGGCGCAGGCTCCGGGTTCCATGGAAACGGCCTTGAGCGGACCGTTGATGACGTGTTTTTCAATGTCGGCCATGGCCGAGGGAACGTTGGAGCAGTCCAGACCGGCGGCGCCCATGATGCGGCCGCCGAAATGCTCCGTCATTTCCACGACGTCGTCGTTGGAAACGTTGTAGCGGAAGTGGCCGTTGCGGCCTGTGGCGAGCGCGTAGGTGATGCCGGCTTCGTCCATTTCCTTGAGCATGAGCTCTTCGGAAATCTGCTGGACGGATTCAGGAGAAGTCAGGCCGAATTTGGCGCTGAAGGCCTTGTTGGCGGCCGGAGAGTACTGCTGCTTGAAGCTCTTGAACGGGGGGCGGAGTCTTACGTCGATGACCATGATGATTCTCCTTGTGGAAAAATTGGTTGCTGTTTTAGGGGAAACGTTCCTTTGTTTGCGGAAAGGACGGGCATCAGTCTTCAGGGAGCGTGCATTCCTCTCCGACGGCGGGGATGGGGTTCTTCTTGTTGCGGATGTACTGGCAGACGATGACGAAGCCCATGCAGGCGAGCCCTATGACGTCGGTGATGAACCCGGGGTAGAACAGACAGAGCCCGCCGATGAGGAGCAGCGCCCGTTCAGGCACGGTGCAGGAGCGGAGCAGCCAGTTCTGAAGCGCTCCGGACAGGCCGATGACGCCGATGATGGCCGTTATGGTGGCGGTGATCGAGGAAGCGATGTCGCCCTGCCAGAGCAGCGAAGGTTCGTACACGAACATGATGGGCACCACGAATGCGACCACGCCGAGCTTCATGGAGGTGAATCCCGTCTTCATGGGATCGGCTTCGGCGATGTTGGCGCCTGCGTAGGCGGCCACGCACACCGGAGGCGTGATGAAGGAGAGAATGGCATAGTAGAAGCAGAACATATGTGCGACGAGAGGAGCGAGCCCCATCTTGATGAGCGCGGGAGCGCCGAGCGTGGCTACCACGATGTAGGCGGGAGTGGTGGGCATGCCCATGCCGAGAATGAAGCTTGTGATCATGAGCAGCACGAGCATGACGAACAGATGCCCGTCGGCCACGTTGGTGAGCACGTTGATGAACTTGAAGCCTATGCCGGTGTAGTTGATGACGCCGACGACGATGCCGGAGGCCGCGCAGCAGGCCACCACCATGAGGGAGGAGGAAGCCGCGGCGTACAGGGTGTCGAGGAAGCGCTTGAAGGTGAAACGGGTGTCCTTGCGGAGGAAGGAAAGCAGGAGAATGGAGCCTGTGGCCATGTTGGCGCATATGGCGGCGCTGCGGCCGTCGAGCATGATGACGACGAGCACGACCAGGGGAATGAGGTAGTAGATGCGGGTGAGAATGCTTCTGAGAGACGGGACGAGTTCGGAACTGATGAGACCGAGGCCGCGTCTGCGGGCTTCAAAGTGTATCATGACCCACAGTGCCAGATAGTACAGGACGGCGGGCAGGAGGGCGGCCTTGGCTACTTCGAGATAGGGAACATTGCAGAATTCGGCCATCATGAAGGCCGCGGCGCCCATGACGGGGGGCATGATCTGGCCGCCCGTGGAGGCGACGGCTTCCACGGCGCCGGCGAAATGAGGCTGATAGCCGCATTTCTTCATGAGCGGAATGGTGAACACGCCGGTGGTATAGACGTTGCCTGCGGAGGAACCGGAAATGGTGCCGAAGAGCGCGCTGGCGAAAATGGCCACCTTGGCCGGACCGCCCTGGGACTTGCGCGTGAGACGGTAGGCAAGATCCATGAAGATGCTGCTCATGTTGGAGCCTTCAAGGAAGGCGCCGAACATCATGAAGGCAAAGAGGGTGTTGCAGGCCAGCATGATGGGAATGCCGTACACGCCTTCGCCGGTGAGGTACATGTTTTCGGCAATGTTTTCCAGCGTCGCGCCGTTATGCCGTATGAAGGAGGGCAGCTTGTCGCCCCACAGAAAGTAGGCGAAGAAGACTATGGCCACGGTGAACAGCGGCAGCCCCGTCATGCGGCGCGTGGCTTCCAGAGAGAGGCCCACGAGAATGTAGGCGAGAGCCATGGCTTCCTGAGGCACTTCGTCAATGAAGGCCATGCGCTCCTGCAGCACTTCGTAGTTGAAGTACAGGTACACCGAGGTGGCGATGGAGCAGACCACCAGAATGAGATCGATGAGCAGCAGGATGACCGGCTCTTTTTTGCCTTCTTTTACTTTTATGGCCGGCTGGGTGAGAAAGATCATGGTCAGCGCGAAGCTCAGGAAGATGGCCGCAAGCAGGGAGCCTTCGAGAACGCCGTACCCGACGGTGTAGTACAGCTGAAAGAGCGTCATGGCTATGCCTATGGGATAGGCGGCCTTCTTCAGCGATTCCCGGGACAGGATGGACATGAATTACCTCCGATGCTCAGGGATTACAGGGACCAGGCCGCCAGGAAGCCCTGACGGACGGCGGTGATGACCTTGCCGGGGCGGACGCAGTCGCCGGCGGCCTGAACGGGCAGACCTGCTTCGGCCATCTGCTGCTGGAGAACGTTGCGGGAGCGGTAGCCGAAAGCCATGACGAGCGAGTCGAACTCGTCGAGAGAGCGTTCCGTGCGCAGAGCGCTGCGCACCTTGACGTGCAGACCGGAGACTTCCAGCACTTCCGTGTTGAGCAGAGCCTTGACGCCGAGCTCTTTGAGACGGGCCATCATGAAGATGCGGGTGCGGTTTTCCATGTCCGGGGCGAGCGTGTCTCGAAGCTCGAGAATGGTGACTTCCCTGCCCTGTTCCGCCAGCATTTCCGCGGTTTCGCAGCCTACGAGTCCTCCGCCGAGGATGAGGACCCTGCGTCCTGTTTCGCGTCCCATGAGAACGTCCTGAGCCGTGACGGCTCCGGTGTTTTTGCAGAAGCAGGGAACAACGGGCTCGCTGCCGGTGGCTGCAATGGTCATGTCAGGATTGAGGGAGCGTATGAGCTCTACGTCGGCTTCCACGCCGAGCCGCACGTCCATGCCGGACTGGCGTACGGAGTGTTCCAGGTAAAGACGCAGCTTTTCAAAGGCGCTCTTGTGGGGTGGCCGGCATGCCACGTGCAGAAGGCCGCCCACGGTGTCCGCGCGTTCGATGAGCGTGACGTGATGTCCTTTTCCTCTGGCCGTGAGTGCCGCTTCAAGTCCGGCGGGACCGGCGCCGACGACGACGATGTTCTTCGGGGTCGTCGTACGGATGTAGGGAAACCTTGCTTCCTGTCCGGCCCGGGGATTCACGGCACAGGTCACATTTCCGAAGGGGGCGCTCACGCAGCCCTCGTTGCAGGAAAGACAGGGAGCGATGGAGGAGAACTTTCCGGCCTGGCTCTTGGCGGGAAGATAGGGATCGGCGATGAGCGGACGGCCCATGACGATCATGTCGGCCTTGCCTGCGGCGAGGATGGATTCGGCAAGCTGCGTGTTATGGATCCGGCCCACGACAGCCACGGGAACGCGTGCGTTCACGGCTTTGCGCACGGCGGCGGCGCGGTTTGCGTTGAAGCCTTCGGGAAGCACGGCCGGCGGGATGGTGTAGCGGTTGGTTTCACAGGCGCCGACGCTGATGTTCAGTGCGTCTATGCCGTTGTCCACAAAAGCCCGGGCTATGGGAAGAGACTTCTCCAGCGTGAGGCCGGTGCCGTTGAACTCATCGACGCTCAGACGCACGGTGATGGGGAAGTCCTTTCCCACGGCCTCGCGGCAGGCCCGGAGCACTTCCAGCGGGAAGCGCAGGCGGTTTTCTTCGCTGCCGCCGTATTCGTCCTGTCGGAAGTTTGTGAAGGTGGAGAGAAACTGATTGATCAGGTATCCGTGCGCGCCGTGAAGCTCGATGAGGTCGAATCCGGCCTTTTTTGCTCGAACGGCCGCTTCCGCATAGACCTTCACGATATCGGCGATGTCTTCTCGGGTGAGCACCCGGGCCCCTTCATAGGGAGTGACGTCGGGAATGTAGGAGACGAGCTTTATGGGGCCGCCGTTGGTCAGGGGATTGGAGGTACGGCCGCCATGCTGAAGCTGAAGTCCTACCTTGCCGCCGCAGGCGTGTATGGCCTGCGTGAGTCTGGTGAGTCCGGGAATCATGGCATCCTTGTCGACGCCGAGGCCGAATTTGTAGCTGTCGCCCTGGCGTTCCACATAGGTGGCCTCGATCATGATGAGGCCGACGCCTCCGCGGGCTCTTTCCGCGTAGTAGTGAATCATCTGATCGGTCACTTCGCCGTTGCTGGCGGCATACTGCGTGACCATGGAAGACATGATAAGGCGGTTTTTCAACGTGAGAGTGTTGATGGTGACGGGAGAAAAGAGAATACTGGTTTCCATATTGCCCTCTGCTGTGGAGCTTGATGTTGCCGGACGGCCGCTGACATGTATGGAAACCGGCCGTCGTCATGCAAATTGCAAAATCCGTACCAAAGAGGGCAGTATATAAAAATATAATTTTTCAAGGGTGTTATATTGATGACCCTCGTTGCTGGCGGCAATGTGGACTTTGGACTTTTTTGAACATGATGGATGGAGCGCGGAGCGTAAATTTGCTGATTTTCCAAGAATGGAGTCGGAAGCATTTGTACGGATCGGGCGAAAAAATCGGACGATATTATGTTAACATATTGAAATCAATAAATAAGATTTAAACGGTACAAAAACTGAATAAAAATGTCCAAAATAGTATAATATGTCCATTCAACAAAAAAGCGGCGGAGCGCATTATGTCGAGCAGCGAATCCATGCTGGAAAAACGGGAACGGATCTTTGAGGAGTGGAAGAAATTTCAGAACGGCGAGGACGTGGATCTCTCGATAGTCAGGGATTTCGTCTACCGGTCATGGCTGCGCTGCCGGGCGCTTCACGTGGACCCTTTCCGCGTGGTGTACCGGGAACTGACACAGGATGAGCTGAACGAGGAGCTGAGCCGGTATGCCTTTCTTCTGGAAAGTTCCAGAGCCATCATGGAACAGATCTATTCGCTTATTTCCGATTCCCACAGCACCATTTCTCTGGCCACGAAAGACGGCGTCATCCTGCACACGCTGCCGCTCGACAGCATCATCAGCCAGAGGGGGCGCGTTTCCCGGGAGGAGTACATAGGCACGGTGGGGCTGGCCACGTGCCTTGAGGAAGAAAAGCAGCTGGAAATATTCGCTGCTGAGCACTACTGCACGGAGAATCATGACTTCGTATGTTCGGCGGCCCCCATTCGGGACAGGTCGGGCCAGGTGATAGGCGTGCTCGGCATCACTTCTCCCTGCGAGACGTTTCATCCCCACACGGGTGGCATGCTCGGAGCCGCGGTGTACGCCATTATGGAACAGCTCGGGCTGCGCGAACTTCTGGGCGAACAGAAGGCACTGCTTGAGCTTATGGATGAGGGTGTGATCACGCTGGATGCCGATCGCGCCGTGCGCTTCATCAACGCCAAGGCCATGGCCATGCTGCATCTGAAAGATGATCCCGTGGGGCGGAACTTCGACGGCGTCATACGATTCAGCGAGGCGGTCAAGTCTCTTCTCGACGCGAAAAGCGCCTTTCACGACGTGGACACCACGCTCATGGCCGAGGAGGCGGCTCTGACCATTCCCTGCGTCGTGTCCGCGGCGGTGAATCATTCCACGGGCGGCCTGATACTTACCCTGCGGGAGTCCGACCGCATGCGGGAGTTTGCCACGCGTCTTGTGGGGGCCAAGGCCACGTTTTCGTTCAGCGACATCATTGGAAATTCCGCACCCATGCAGGAAGTGCTGCATGAGGCCAGACGAATTGCGGAGTCGGACACCACGGTACTGCTGCTTGGAGAAAGCGGCACGGGCAAGGAACTTTTTGCCCAGTCGCTGCACAACGCCAGTCCGAGGCGCGGTAAGCCGTTTGTGGTGGTCAACTGCGGAGCTCTGCCGAGAGAGCTTATTCAGAGCGAGCTTTTCGGATATACGGAAGGCTCGTTCACCGGAGCCAGTCGTCAGGGAAAGCCCGGCAAGTTTGAACTTGCCGATGGCGGGACCATCTTTCTGGACGAGATAGGGGAAATGCCGCTTGACGTTCAGGTCAACCTGCTGCGCCTGCTTCAGAATCGCGAGGTTGTCCGTATAGGCGGACAGAGGGCGCGGCGCGTGAACATACGCATCATCGCCGCGACGAACAAGAACCTTTACAGGGCCGTTCAGATGCGGACGTTCCGTGAAGACCTGTACTACAGGCTCAATGTCTTTCCTCTGCACATTCCGCCGCTCAGGGAGCGAACGGGCGACGTGGAACTTCTTGCGCGTCATTTTATGCAGAAGTTTGCCAGGCAGGCCGGAAACAGCCTGAAGGACATTTCTGAGGAGGCGCTGGAAGCTCTTTCGGGCTATGAATGGCCGGGCAACATACGCGAGCTGGAAAACGTCATGGAGCGGGCGGTATACTTGGCGGGGGGCAGCGAGCTTGCGCTGAAGGATCTGCCGGAGAAAATTGCCGGAGCTTCAGGAAGAAACGACCGGAGGAGAGGAACGGATGAGTGTTCCGGCAGCGGCGTGCAGGAGCGAGCTGAGCTGGAAGCGGCGCTGAGGACATCGCGGGGACGCATAGCCGATGCGCTGAAGATCCTGGGCATGAACCGAAGCACGTTTTATTACAGACTCAAGCTCTACGGCATCCATCCTGCGGACTTTCGACACGTCGCAATGGAAGGTTCCGGCGAAGGGCAGGTTTCCGCGGCGGCGCTGGAACCTCTGCTTTCCCTGAATCATGAGGAGCTGGAGGCGCTGGCGGCACTGGCCCGGCAGCTTTGCCGGAACAGAAACGGCGTATGATGAACGGGGGGCCGGGAAACGTATGTTTCCCGGCCCCCCGTTGACATTGTGCCGGAGCTTTCGGGACGCACGTGCCGTCGTTCCGATTGCGGGCATTCATCGACGAAGTTTCGACGGACAGGCCTCCCCGACGGAAGGCTAGTTCTGTGCCACGCCCCAGTCGTGGCCCTTTTCTGGATTGAGCTGCCAGACTTTTCTGTGCAGTTCGTTCAAAAGACGCGGGTCCATGAGCAGCGCCGACTTTTCCTGCTTGGAAAGGCCGAAGGGACCTTTTTCCAGCGCCTTGGCCAGCAGGGCGCGGCGGGTCTTTTCCCTTTCTTCGCCGATGGGGCGTTCCCACTTGCGGCGACGGATGAGCGCGATGTGCAGGGCATGCACGCGGGGGATAACCACGGCGCGCGTGAATCCGCGGCCGCGTTCGATGGTGAAGGGGGAATACCGGTCGGGACGTTCAAGCTCCTTGTGCATGTCCGCCTGTTCCGGTTCGGCTTTGAGCTCCGAGGATGTGATGAACAGGCCCATGCGCTTGGCGGCAAGGCCCCAGCTGACGCGGCTCGTGAACACCGACAGCGGAATGGAGAGCACAAGACCGATGGCGATGGGGGAGAACCACACGAAGAAGCCCGGGTTGATGAGCCACATCACGCCGCCCCACAGAAGACCGATGAGCGTACCCCACCAGTGGAAGCGAATGGCGTCGCTCCAGCTCGTGCCGGTGTCGCTGCGGTTCTGCGTGTTCCACGAAACTTTCCAGCCGAGCAGCGTGGTGACCACGAAAAAGCTGTGGAAGAGCATTCTTACCGGAGCAAGCAGGGTGGAGATGAATACTTCGCCAAGCACGCTCATGCACATGCTGAAGGTACCGCCGAAGTTTTTGCCTCCTCCCTTGCGAAGGGTGAGGATGATGGCGAATATCTTGGGCATGAACAGCATGACGCAGGTGCTGCCGAGCAGCAGCAGCGCCCATTTGGGATACCATGTGGGCCATACGGGGAAGAGCGTGGGGCCGCTCGGGAAATAGGACGGCGGAATGAACGCTTCGGTGACGGCCTGAATGGAGCTGAACACCAGGAAGAACAGCCACAGAAGCGCCGAGGCGTAGGACATGATGCCGTTGATGAACAGCGCGCGATGCGTGGGGAATATGCCGCCGGAGAAAATGAGGCGGCTGTGCTGCAGGTTGCCCTGACACCAGCGACGGTCGCGGATGAGCTCATCGATGAGCGAGGGCGGGCTTTCCTCCCAGGAGCCGTCGAGATCGTAGGCCAGCCACACGCCGTAGCCTGCGCGTCTCATGAGGGCGGATTCCACGAAGTCGTGGCTCAGAATGTCGCCGGCCAGGGGGCCGCGTCCGGGGAGGGTGGGAAGCTGGCAGTGCCTTATGAAGGGATCCACGCGGATGATGGCGTTGTGTCCCCAGTACTGGGCGTCGCCGAGCAGCCAGAAGTGCAGACCCGTGGCGAACACGGGGCCGTAGAGGTGGTTGGCGAACTGCTGCACGCGGGCCACGAGGCTGTTCATGTTCACCGCGAGCGGCGGCGTCTGAATCATGCCCATTTCCGGATGCAGCTCCATGGACTTCACCATGCGCACCATGGTCTTGCCGCTCATGACGCTGTCGGCGTCGAAGACGATCATGTACTTGTACTGAGCGCCCCAGCGTCGGCAGAAGTCGGCCACGTTGCCGCTTTTGCGCTTGGTGTTGTTGCGCCTGCGGCGGTAGAAGATGTGGTTGAAGACGTTTTCTCTCTGACAGAACTCGTACCAGGCTTCCTCTTCGGCCACCCATGCGTCTGGGCTGGTGGAGTCGCTGAGAATGAAGATGTCGAACTTGTCGCTTTCGCCCGTCTGCACCAGAGAATGCCATGTGGCGGCGATGCCGGCCATGTATTTGCGCGTGTCCTCGTTGTATACGGGGAACAGAATGGCGGTTCTCGTGGAGTCGGGAATGATTACGGCGTCGCAGCCTCTCGTGGGCGTGAATCGGTCGACCTTGTTCGACAGTACCCAGCAGCCCGCCACGCACATCCAGAATCCTATGGAAATCCAGCCGAACAGTATGGCGAAGAGCACGGCCGTCATGATCTTGACGGCTTCTATGCCCTGCTGGGGCAGAATGCTGTACATGAGGTACGCGCCGATGACGGCGGGCACGAGAATGAGCGTCATGAGCAGGGTGCGGCGGCGGCCCGCCACGCGTTCCCATTCCAGCTGCTGGCGCTGCCTGTCGGCGCTGTCCTTCCAGGTGGCGCGCGCCGCCATGCCCGAAGGACGGAAAATGCGGAAAAGGCGGCTCAGCGTTTTTTTGAAGATGCTGAGCCAGGGCGTGCGGTCGAGCTCTTCCGCCAGCATCGAGCTGCGGGTCATGCTCGGGGCGGACATGAGGTGGGGAGCTTCATCGCCGGGAATGAGTTCGCGTCCCTTTTCGGCGAGAATGGCGTGCAGGCAGGCAAGCGCTTCGTCATAGCTCGGATGTTCGGATTCGCAGCGTTTCAGGCTTTCGAGCGCCAGTTCCACGCTTTCCTTCGGGGAGAGGGAAAGCCCGCGCGCATAGAGAAGAATGCGGTCACGGACCCGGAAATCCATGTCCTGATAGGTGTTCATGCGAAGACCTTTGAAAGAGGTTTAAGGGCGACGGCATGAAAGTGCGTTCGTTGCGTTCGTGCCGTCGTCGGGGCTCCGGGAGGCGCCCCGGAGCCGTTCCCGTCACTGCGGCTGAAGCTGCCAGTCGTAGATCCAGGTTTCGGTCAGAGGATCGGGCAGGTTTTCGCCCTTCTTGAGCAGCGCGCGGAAGCGCAGCATCACAGGCCCCTTGCGGGCGGACATGAGGCTCTGTATCACGCCGTCCTCCTTGGGAAGGCGCACGGTGAAGGTGAGTCTCCAGCCTCCCGTTGCCGGGTTGCGCAGAAGTTTCTTGTCGAGCAGCGGAATGGGCTCGGGAGTTTCCACGATGCTGGCAAGGCCCGTGTCTTCGGGCAGGGTGGCCAGCTCTCCGCCTGCGAAATCCACATGGAAGGTCATGGTGTCGCCGTTTCTGGAAATGCGGGTGGAGGTCACCTGCCCTCGGTCGTGCTGCTGGGTTTCAGGCTTCATCCAGTACAGTTTCCAGCTGTACATCTGCGTGTCGGGATAGCGAAGCTCGGCTTCCGGCTGATCGGGATTGTTCTTGTCGCGGGGCTTGTCGGGGGTCCAGAACGCCACGATGTTGTCGTGCATTTCGTCTTCCGTGGGGATTTCCACCAGGTTCAGCGTGCCGGGACCCCAGTCGCCTTCGGGCTCCACCCACAGGGAGGGACGACGTTCGTAGGCCGCCTCGATGTCCTGATAGCTCTTGAAGTCGCAGTCACGCTGCAGCAGGCCGAAGCCGCGGGGATTCTGAAGCGGGAACGTGTTGACGCTGAGGCGCTTGGGATTGGCGAGCGGACTCCAGAACCAGTGATTGTCGCCGTTGACGTAGAGCAGACCGTCGGAGTTGTGCACTTCGGGACGGTAGTCGCCGGGGCGTCCGTTTCTTTCCTCGCCGTAGAAGAACATGCTCGTCAGAGGGGCGAGTCCGATTTTCTGGATGTTCTTGGCATCCTTGCGGGTGAAGAGCGCGCATTTCACGTCCATGACGGTGGGAGCACCGGGCGTGATGACGAAGCGGTAGGCACCTGCCATGCTTTCGCTGTCCATGAGCGCATAGATGGTGATGTCTCCGGCGTCGGGGGCGGGCTTCACTATCCAGAATTCCTTGAAGTAGGGGAACTCCTCGCCCTGGGCCATGGCCGTGTCTATGGCAAGTCCGCGCGAGTAGATGCCGTAGTGCGTGTCTGCGGCCAGCGCCCGGAAGTAGGATGCGCCGAGGAATATGGCCACTTCGTCCTTGTAATCGGGCTTGTTGAGCGGATAATGCAGACGAAAGCCGGCAAAGTTCAGATTCTTTGCCTGCGCGACCTGCTTGGAGAGTTCTTCACTGCCGTACTGGAACAGCGAGGGATCGAAGGATACGTCCTCCACGCTTTCGTCGTTGACGATGTGCACGCGCACGGGTCTGTCGTAGTACAGCCCGGGATGGAAGAACTGTACGGTGAAGGGCAGGGATTCCTCGGCCCAGAGAGCCTTTTCCGGCAGGTAGCGGATGGAGCTCCATTCGTCATAGTTGAGCTTGGTGAGGAATTCCGGCACGGGAGTGATGGGAACGTACTTCGTTCCGGCCAGATCCTGCGCCTTGGCCTGCACGTCGGCAAAGGTGAAGGGCGCTGCGGCTTCGGCGGAAAGGGGAAGCGCGAAAAGGGCCGCGAGCATGCACAAAGAGGTAATCATGCGGTGAACCATACGAAATAACTCCCTGAAGATTGGGGATTTCATTGTCCGTAATTTGCGTCGTTGGAGCCTGACAAGCAAAAAGGAGCCGCGGCAGCTCTGACCGCAGCTTTGCGGCCGGCCGTCTTGTCGGCCGTAACGTTCTGAGCGCCATCGCGGTTCCTTGTCTTCCTTTCCTACTTAAAGCGGGAACGGCTCCATGTCCAGAGATTTTATCCCCTTGCGGCACGGGAAAGGCTAAGGTAGGATGTCTGCCCGGGCGGAAGTGCTCCCCCCGCGTGAAGAACAAAAACAGGAACAGGCATGGAAGCGTTGCTCGAACTCAGGCAGGTAAGCCGTGAATTTACCGTACAGCGAGGTCTTTTCGATCCTCGTCCGGCCAGCGTAAAGGCCGTGAGCGACGTGAGCTTTCAGCTGTTTCCCGGGGAGACGCTGGGGCTTGTGGGCGAATCGGGCTGCGGCAAGTCCACGCTTGCGCGCATGGCTGTCGGACTTCTTCCTCCTTCTTCCGGCGACGTGCTTCTTTCCGGCCGTCCCATCGGAGAATGGTCGGCGCTTGAGCGCGCAAGCCGCATTCAGATGGTCTTTCAGGATCCGTTTTCGTCGCTCGATCCGCGTCAGAGCGTGGGGGCAGGCATTGCCGAGCCTTTGCGTCTTGCGGCAAAGGCTGCCGGCCGGCCTCTTTCCCGAACGGAGTGGCGGGAAAAGGTGAGGGACGTGCTCGTGCGCGTGGGACTTCAGGGCGAACATCTCGACAGATATCCGCACGAGTTTTCCGGAGGACAGCGGCAGCGTGTGGCCGTGGCCCGGGCCATTGTGGCCGGCCCCGGCGTCGTCGTGTGCGACGAGCCCGTTTCGGCGCTCGATGCCTCGGTTCAGGCGCAGGTGCTGAACCTTCTTAAAGATATGCAGCAGAACATGGGCCTCGGGTATCTGTTCATTTCCCATGACCTCGGCGTCATAGGCTTCATGAGCGACAGAGTGGCCGTCATGTATCTCGGCCGTCTGGTGGAAGTGGCCGGCTGCGACGAACTTTTTTCCCATGCCGCGCATCCGTACACGGAAGCGCTCATGGCCGCCGCGCCGTCGCGTGATCCTTCGCGCCGCGGGCGTGGTCAGATTCTTTCCGGCGAGATGCCGAGCCCTCTTTCTCCGCCTGAGGGCTGCGCCTTCCATCCGCGCTGCCCTCATGCGAAACCGCTGTGCCGGGAAGAGGAGCCTCCGCTCGTTCAGCTCAACCAGGGGCATGCCGTGCGCTGCCATTTTCCCTTGTGAGGATTGCATGATCATTCTTGACAAACAGTATGTGTCCCGGGAGCTCCGGGAATATCTTGCCCAAAGCCGCGTTCCCGTGCTCCGCAACGAGGCGGCGCTCGCCGCCGCGCCCGAAGGCACGTTCCGTCTCGTTTCCGACGAGGAGGCCGACGCTCTTCTTGCCGAAGGCGACCGCATTTACACCACCTGCGAGAATTCCCTTTCCTGGGTGCTCAGGCACTCCCCCGACAAGGGGCTTCAGAAGGGCATTGCCCTCTGCAAGGACAAGGCCGCCTTCCGCCGCATGCTCTCGAAGATATACCCCGACTTCATGTTCCGTGAAGTGGCGGCCGCCGATCTTGAAAGCGTCGACTTCAGCACGCTGAAGACGCCCTTCATCCTCAAGCCTTCCGTGGGCTTTTTCAGCGTGGGCGTGTACACCATCTTCAGCGAAGAAGACTGGAAGAAGGCACTGGAAGACATACGCCTTCACTCCGGCGACTGGAAGAAGAACTATGATGAAAGCGTGGTGGCGAACACCCGGTTCATTCTTGAGGAATACATAGGCGGCGAGGAATACGCCGTGGACTTCTACTATGACGGCGAAGGCCGGGCCGTCATCGTCAACATCTTCCATCACGAATTTGCCTCGGCCGAAGACGTGAGCGACCGGCTGTACTGCTCCGGCGCGTCCATCATCCGCGAGCATCTTCAGCCGTTCACGGATTTCTTCAACCGCATGAACGAAGAGATGGGCGCGCGCAATCTGCCCATCCATCTGGAACTTCGCGTGGACAACGGCCGCATCATCCCCATCGAGGCCAATCCTCTGCGCTTTGCCGGGTGGTGCCTGACCGATCTGTCCCTGCACGCCTACGGCTTCCGCACCTACGACTACTTTCTGAACGACATTCGTCCCGACTGGGACGTTCTTCTGAAGGGAAGGGAAGACAGGATCTATTCGTTCATCGTGCTGAATCCTCCGGCAAGTCTCAAGGCCGGCGACGTGTTCAACTACGACAGGCTCTGCGCCTCCTTCCGCAACGTCATGGAGCTGCGTCGCATCGACTATCATGCCGGTCCGGTATTCGGCTTCCTGTTCACTGAAACTCTGGCCTCCGACCGTGCGGAGCTGGATCATATTCTGCACAGCGATCTTACCGAGTATCTCGACTGATTGAGGCGAGAGAGAATGAAAAGGGCGGCTTCCCTGCGGAGGCCGTCTTTTTTTGCGCCATGTTGCGCCGCCCGTTTTGGAGGCAGGAGGAGACCGCGGATGTCACGGAGCCTGAGGCCGGAGTCTGCGGCGGATGCGTTTCTCATCCGAAATTTCGGCATAAAAAATCCTCCGCCTTCCCGGGGAAAGGCGGAGAAAAAAGCGTTGCGGGCGCGTCGGCGCTACACGATGCCGTGTTCGCCGGGGCGTTCGTAGTCGTCCTTCTGTCTGGTCTTGGCGTGGTAGAGATTCACGTCGCCGAAGGCGATGAGAATGGGAGAGGCCACGAAGATGGAGGAGAAGGTGCCGAACACGATGCCGAGAGTGATGGTGAGGGCGAAGTTGTGGATGACGTTGCCGCCGAGCAGGTACAGGGCCAGGCTGGCCACCAGGGTGGTGGCGGAGGTCATGATGGTGCGCGACAGCGTCTGGTTCACGGACTTGTTGATGATTTCGCCCATGGAGGGCTTTTTCTGGGCATCCGAAGGCACGGCGCGGAGGTTCTCGCGGATGCGGTCATACACGACGATGGTGTCGTTGATGGAATAGCCCACGAGGGTGAGCAGGGCCGCGATGACGTTGAGGTCTATTTCCACGCCGAGCAGCGTGAGCAGGCCCAGCGTGACGACGACGTCGTGGATGAGGGCCAGAATGGCGCCCAGAGCAAAGTTCAGCTTCAGTTTCCAGCAGCAGATGAGCGTGATGATCATGCCGATGGCCACGCCCCACAGCCTGTTGAAGCCGAGATAGGCGGCGCCGTACACGGCTCCCCAGAGCACGAGGGCCATGGCTCCGGCCATGAACCAGCTGTATTCGAAACGGCCGGAGATGTAGACGGTGATGAGCAGCACGGCATAGAACAGGGACTCAATGGCCATGTTGCGCAGATCGTTGCCTACCTTGGGACCCACGGATTCCAGACGCTGTATGGTCGAGGCATTGTCGGGAATGCTGGACTTGAGCGCGGAAGAGACCTGTTCGCGCAGGTCCTGGTTTTCCCCTGAGGGCATGGAGAAGCGCAGCAGATAGTCACGGTTTTCGGTGTCGACCTGCTGCACGGTGAGTCCGGGCAGATCCACGTTCTGCAGTGCGGTCTTCACCTGCTCGTCGGGAATGGGCTGGGCGAACTCGATCTGCACCATGACGCCGCCGGCGAAGTCCACGCCGTAGCGCAGGCCGCCGTTCATGATGATGGCGACCAGACCGAGGATGATGAAGAAGCCGGAGATGCTGTAGGCTATGCGGCGGAAGCCGACAAAGTCGATGTTGGTCTGACGGGAAAGAAGTGCGAATGCCATGGGAAGAGCCTCTTTGGCCTAGATGCTGATTTTCTGGCTGCCGGTGCGGGCGACCCACATCTCAAAAACGGCCCGTGAAACGAAGACGGCCGTGAACATGGAAGCCAGAATGCCCAGCGACAGCGTAACGGCGAAACCGCGGACGGGGCCTGTGCCGAACTGGTACAGAATGGCCGCCGTGATGAGCGTTGTCAGGTTCGAGTCGATGATGGAAATGCTGGCCCGGCTGAAGCCGGCCTTCACCGCTTCCATGGCGGACAGGCCGTTTTTCAGTTCTTCTCTGATGCGCTCGAAGATGAGCACGTTGGCGTCCACGGACATGCCTATGGTGAGCACGATGCCAGCGATGCCGGGCAGTGTGAGCGTGGCGCCGAAGAGCGTCATGCCGGCAAGAAGAATGGTGATGGTGAAGCAGAGCATGACGTCGGCGACGAGGCCGGACAGGCCGTAGTAGAGCGGCATGACGAGAACCACGGCCGCCGCGCCCACGAGAGAGGCCTTGATGCCGCTGCTGATGGATTCCTTGCCGAGAGAGGGACCCACGGTGCGCTCTTCCAGAATGGAAACGGGAGTGGGAAGGGAACCGGCGCGGAGCACGATGGCAAGATCCTGCGCCTCTTCGGTGGTGAAGTTGCCGGTGATGGAGGCCTTGCCTCCGGCAATGCGGTCCTGAATGACGGGGGCGGAATACACCTTGCCGTCAAGCACGATGGCCATGCGCTTTTTGATGTGCTCGCCGGTGATGCGTTCAAAGTTGCTGGCGCCGCGGTTGTTGAACTCCAGGGCCACATAGGACTGGCCGAATTCGTTGAAGGCGGGGCGCGCGTTGGTGATGTCCTCGCCGCCCATGAGGGCTTCGGTATCGAGGATGATGGTGCTTTCCGTCTGCGTGCCGTACTGTCCCTTGACGATGAGCGGATAGCGCGCCGTGCCTGCGGGCAGCATGATGGCCGTCGGATCCACGTCGTCGCGGACGATGTGGAATTCCAGATGCGCGGTCTGTCCGATGATCTGAATGGCTCGCTCGGAATCGGTCATGCCGGGCAGCTGCACCTGCACCTGATTGTCCGACTGCTTGCGTATGTCGGGTTCGGCCACGCCGAACTGGTCGATGCGGTTGCGTATGGTGCGCACGACCTGTTCCATGGTCATGTCTTCGGTCTGCTTGCGGGCGGCGGGAGAAAGTTCAAAGGTATAGACCCGGCCGGAAGCGGTGCTGTCGGCGGAAACCTGCTGCAGGTTGGGGAACCATTTGCCGATCATGGCGTCGAAGGCTCCTGCCTGATCGGTGCGGGGCAGCGTCACCTCGAGCAGCCCGTCGGCGTTGAGACGCGGCTTCATGACGGTGATTTTTTCCTGTTCGGCACGGTCGCGGATGTCCTGACCGTTGACGGACAGCGTGTTCTGCACGGCCTTTTCCACATCCACGCCCAGGGTGAGGTTCATGCCGCCCTTGAGGTCCAGGCCGAGACTGATGCGGTCCTGCATGAGCGCGCCCAGAGGCGAATCGCCGATGGCGGGGATGTTGGGCAGGGCGTACGCAAGCACCACGAGCAGCACGATGAGGGAGACGGCCAGGCGCAAACGCAGAGCTTTCATGGTTGTATCCTTAAAAACGATAATAAGGCCGGAAGACCTTATGGATGAATAGCACAAAGCTCCACGCCTCCTTGCAGAAAAAGGGGGCGTGGAAGCGGAAGACTCGGTGTTTTTGCCTTATTTCTTTTCGGCGGGAGCAGGGGCGGCGTCGGCGGCCGTCTTGTTCATGGCCTTGGGGTCGTAGGTGCCGCTCACGAAGCCGCGGGGCATGCGGACCTTGGTTTCGCCGAGGTCGATGACGAGAATGTCGCCTTCCAGGTCGACGATGCGGCCGAGCAGACCTCCGGAGGTGATGACGTAGGAGCCCTTGCCCAGGGATTCAAGCATGGCCTTGTGTTCCTTGTTGCGCTTCTGCTGAGGACGGATCAGCAGGAAGTAGAACACGGCGAACATGAGGATGAGGGGCACGAGAGAAGCGACGGCTCCCATGGGGCCGCCCTGAGCGGCGCCGCCCGCGTTGCCGGCGGCGTAGGCAATGGAAGTGAACATTGAATTCTCCAGAATTGATTTTGCGGCAGGATGTCCGCGTCATTGACCTCATCTTCTTAACCTGTTGCGCCTTTTTACGCAATGGTTTAAGCGGGCAATGCCGTTCGTGGCGGGCATTCTTTTTGATTCGGGCAAATCTGAAAGGGCTGGACATTCCTTCCGATTGCGGGGACTATGCTGCCAGCAACATGAAGGCCGGGCCGTTCCCGGCACAAGGAGCGTATATATGGCCGTTATCGCCGATCCTGTGGAGCAGGCCCGCCTGCAGTCGAAAGTCCTTATCGAGAGTCTTCCCTATCTGCGTGAATATCATGGGGAAACCGTGGTCATTAAGTACGGCGGC
>NZ_CAJJIC010000007.1 GCF_905187505.1 uncultured Mailhella sp. | reverse complement strand
GGATTCGAGGCTCTGGCGTCCCCTTCCGCAAAATACGAGGCCCCCGCCACGCCGAGCACGGCAAGCACTATGGCGAGCACGGTGCGCCGCGTCAGCTTTTCCTTCAGAAAAAGCCATGCGGCCACGGCCGTGCAGAGGGGAAAGCAGGCCGCAATGACGCCGCCCTGAGACGCCGTGGTATACTTCATGGAAAACGTTTCGCACAAGAAGAACAGACACGGCTCAAACATGACCAGAAGGGCAAGATACTTCCAGTCGCCCTTCTGATAGGGCATGTGCCGCCACTTCGGGAAAAGCGCCAGATAAAACAGCGCGGCAAAAGCCACTCTGGCAAAAACCACGTGCAGCACGGCAAAGGACTCAAACGCGTATTTCATGGCTATCATGCCGCCGCCCCACAGAGCGTAGCATATCACAAGCAGCATCATGACCATTCTCGGCGAAAACATCATGGTGAACCTCCCGGTAGAACTTCCGTCAGCATACGAAGTTCACGGAACATTTCTGACGCACATGCAACATTTTTCTCATTTTGTTTCTCAGGCGCACGATTTTCTCCGAAAAAGGCTTCCTTCGCCCCTGGTGCTGCCGCTCTTCCGCCGTTGAAACGCACCGAAAAAAGCCTTCGTTCGTTTGCGGATCAAGATGTCTTCCGCCCCTTTCCCGCAGCAAAGGCCGTCAGCGCGGCTCAAAACGCCGAACGACGCGTGTCGGACAACAAAAAAACCGGAGCCGTCCCCACGAGGAGAACGGCTCCGGCAAAAAAAGAGCCCGCCGAAGAACGACGGGCTCCCATGCAGCGAGAATCGGAAGATTAACGCTTGGAGTACTGGTAACGGGCGCGGGCAGCAGCCAGACCGTACTTCTTACGTTCCTTCTTACGGGCATCGCGGGTCAGCAGACCGGCATGCTTCAGAGTGCCGCGCAGAGCGGGATCAGCCTGGAGCAGAGCACGGGAGATGCCGAGGCGGACAGCTTCGGCCTGACCGGAAATGCCGCCGCCGCACACGTTGACCTTGATGTCATACTGTTCGGCGAGCTTGGTGAGGGCAAGAGGCTGACGGACGATCATCTGCAGGGTCTTGCGGGGGAAATACTGATCCATGGGACGGCCGTTGATTTCAATCTGGCCGGAACCGGGATAGAGACGAGTGCGGGCAATAGCGGTCTTGCGGCGGCCGGTGCCATAATCAAAAGTGGTGGACATGGCTGGACTCCTACTTCTCAAAGGTCAGCGGCTTGGGGGCCTGAGCGGCGTGAGGATGTTCGGCGCCGGCGTAAATCTTCAGTTTCTTCAGCATGGCACGACCGAGACGGTTCTTGGGCAGCATGCCGCGAACGGCCTTGCGGAGCACTTCTTCAGGCTTGGAGGCAAGCAGCTTTTCGAGGCTGATTTCCTTGAGACCGCCAACCCAGCCGGAGTGGCTGTAGTAAAGCTTGTCGTGCATCTTGGTGCCGGTCACGCGAATCTTTTCGCAGTTGACCACAACGATGAAGTCGCCGTTGTCCATGTGAGGAGCAAATTCAGGCTTGTGCTTGCCACGCAGACGATGAGCGATCTGAGCGGCGAGACGGCCAAGGATCTGATCTTCGGCGTCAACCAGATACCACTGACGGTCGATGTCGGCCGGGGTCGGGCTGAAAGTTTTCATGAAAATATCTCCTGTCCCGCGCGGGGCGGAACCGCATGAGTGTGCCAATGAAGAGGCGTAGTCACAAAAAGGCTTCCCGCCAGGGAAGCGCATTCCTCGTTACAGTCGTTCCTTTCCGAAGGGAAACCGGACACGTCCCCCCCGCAACGGGGAGCCGGAGAAACGCGCCTTGGGAGCGGCTACCAGACCGCCGTTCCCTTGCCAGAACGTTTGAAACAAGGTATCTGCCATAAAACGAAAGTTTAAGCAAGTGAGGAATGGCCATGCGGAGCATAAGAAAAAGCCTTCTCCAGTTCATTTTCTCCGGGGCCAGCATGCGGCGCTGGAACGACAAGCTCCGCCCCGTGGAGCTTTTCGAGCTCGACAAGCAGGCCCACAAGATGATCGCTGCCTTCCTGCTCTGGCAGCAGAACACCGCCGGCATGACCGATGAACAGCAGCGCAGCATCGGCATCGACATCATAGAAGGCGGACTCTTCGACTATCTCTACCGGCTCATCATCACCGACATCAAGCCGCCGGTATTCTACCGCATCAAGGCCAACAGGGAACATTACCAAGAACTCACGCGCTGGGCTCTCGGGGAGCTTGAGCCCCGCATACGTCCGCTCGACGAAGCGCTCTGGCAGAGGCTCACGGCCTATCACACGCGTCCGGCCGAAGAGGCGGACACGCTTGCCGACCGCATACTGAGCGCAGCGCACATGTACGCATCGCGCTGGGAATTCTGCCTTATCGAGCCGCTCAACGGCTTCGATGAGGAAATCAAGGAAATAGGCCCCTCCTTCAACAGGCGTCTTCTGGCCCTCAAGGACGTGGAAGGCGTGAACGAACTGCTCGCGGGCTCAGGCACGGCTCTCGCCCGCATGGCCAATCTCTGCGGACAGCTGCGCTTTCAGATACGCTGGGCGCAGACTCCCCGTGTGCCCGCCACCTCGGTGCTCGGACACATGTTCATCGTGGCCGTGTATTCCTACCTGTTCAGTCTCTATCTCGACGGCTGTCCGCAGCGCCGCATCAACGACTTTTACTGCGGACTCTTCCACGATCTTGCGGAGCTGCTCACCCGCGACATCATCACTCCCGTCAAGCGCTCCGTGGCGCAGCTGCCGGAAATCATCCATCAGTATGAGGACGAGGAACTGCACAGCCGCATCCTCGATCCTCTGGAACAGGAAGGCTACGGCCGCATCAGAGAACGGCTCGACTACTATCTCGGCCTGTCCACCAGATCGGAGTTCAACGACACCTGCCGCGTCGACGGCCGCATTCTGAAGCTCGACGGCTTTGCCGCACTCAACGGAGAGTACAACTCCGACGACTTCGATCCCAAGGACGGCCAGCTCATCAAGGCCTGCGACACCCTCGCCGCCTTCATCGAAGCCTACAGCTCCATCCACAACGGCATAGGCTCGCCCCATCTTTACGAGGCCATGGCCCGCATGCGGCGCGAAGCCGGAAGCATACGGCTCGGCTCCTTCAGCATGGCGCCGCTGCTGGCCGATTTCGACTGAGCGTGCGTCGAGAGCGGAAACGACGACGCCCGCCTTAGCGGGGAGAAGCGAAAATTTGCCCTTTCTCCCCTCTTTACGAGCGGCTTTTTTGTGCGTATTTAATGCTTGTTCCGCCCGCAGCGGCGGACGACGGACTTTCTGACCTTCGTCAAAAAGAAACCGTACCTCACATGGGGGCGCATTGGTTTCGACGGGGATGCTGGAAGCCATGGTTGCAGGTCGAGGCGCCGCTGGCCTCGTAAAAAGCGGCAACAAAGTAATTGCCAACAACGATTACGAATACGCCTACGCTGCGTAAGCGGCAGGGCACCCTGACGGCCTAGGCCGTCACGCCGAAGCGGCCGACGTCCGATACGTCGCCGAGGCGTCAATGCATCGGGCTGGCGCACGTCTGCTCCTTCCGGGGCGTGCGCGAGGAGTTACGGCGGGATAACTGACGGACGCCCGTCTGCGGGCCTGTCCTGAGGCGAAAATCCATACGCAGACTACACCTGTAGAGGCCTTGTGCGGACCTTTCTCGGACGGGAGTTCGACTCTCCCCGCCTCCACCAAAAAGTCGAAGACCTCCAATGAAAATTGGAGGGGAAATCTTGCTCTCAATGCCGCGACGCAAATGCGTCTGCATCGGGAGCATTTTTTTATGCCCTTTTTCGTCCCGGCCACTCTCCCCTGCCGGGGCCGCATCAGCGCGTCGGCACGCTGTTCCCGGCCCATGCTCTCCGAAATAAAAAAGCATTCCTTGCCGAATCCGTGCCGTTTTCCCCAAAACACCGACTCAGTCCCCGCGGCGTGAGCCTTTTCTCTGGCCGGCACGACGCATGCCTTTCCGACCTTTCCCTAAAATATCTTCCTCCACAACGCGCTTTTGACGACTCCTAAAGGAACACAGGTCCAACATCTGGACTTTTCTTATTATTTTTCATGGGTTATGAAGATGCCTCACAGAATACCAGAGTACGTTGCGGCGCGTTCCGCTCTTTGCAGAAGCTTTCGACAAATAATCGACGCCTTATTTTACTGTCATATCGACTGACAGTTCTCATGGACAAGATCCCGGTTCATTCCCGAAGAATAGCCCTGTATGCTCCTGATTGGCAAAGCGGTCAGAGTCCCGCTTTCTCACGACAGTTTCACAAACCGCAAACCCGCTCAGGAGGTAAGACCATGGTCGTCAGGACATCTGCATCATCAGAACGCTCTCCCCGGCTCCGGCGAAAAACGTCGCATTCCCGCCGGCCGCCTCCGTCCTTCCGGCGCCGTCCGGCTCACGCATCACGGTTCGCCATACTTCCGGCGGAACGCGGCGCATGAAGCCCTCATCCGCCAGGACTCATTTCATCGCACCCCAAAGGAGATTCACGACATGGGAAAAACATACGGCTACATCCGCGTTTCCAGCACGGATCAGAATGAACTCCGTCAGTGTCTCGCCCTGCAGGAACAGAACATTCCCAGGGAAAACATCTTCATCGACAAGGTGTCGGGCAAGGACTTTCAGCGCCCGCAGTACTGCGCCATGCTCAAGCGCCTGAAGGCTGGCGATCAGATATGCATCACCAGCATCGACAGGCTGGGAAGGAATTACAAGGAAATCCAGCAGCAGTGGCACATCCTCACCAAGGACATGAAAGTCGACATTCTGGTACTGGACATGCCGCTGCTCGATACCAGGCGAGACAAGGATCTGCTCGGCACCTTCATTGCGGATCTCGTGCTTCAGGTACTCTCGTTCGTGGCGCAGAATGAGCGGGAAAACATACGCAGACGCCAGGCCGAAGGCATAGCCGCGGCAAAAAGCAGCGGCATACGCTTCGGCAGGGAACCCAGTCCGCTGCCCTCCGGCTTTTCCAGGGTGTACGCGCTGTGGAAGGAGGGCAAGATCAACACATCCGAGGCGGCAAGACGCTGCGGAATGCCCCGCTCGAGCTTCCGCTATCGCGCGGCGACCTACATGAGAAAAAACACCACATGATGACGGCGCGCCGCGATGCGCCGCATGTCAAGAGGACCGTTCCATCTTCTCCGGGAATAACGCCCCCGGAAAGTCAGTGAACCGCACATCCTGAACCTGAAGCCAGAAAGGCGCCCCGGTCTCCTTCGGGGGCCGCCTTTCTACGCCGGAAAAGCTCCCCCGGGCAGGGGACGGCAAGTCCCACGACGCCCCCCGTCAGCCTATGGCCATGCGTGCAACTCCATGTTAGAAGGAGAAGAACGGCAGGAGTGACGCCATGAAATTCTTTACAAAAAGCCGCTACGCTCTGCGCGTGATGATAGAACTCGCCAGACAGCCGCAACAGGACAACACCCCCCTCAAGCTCATCGCGAAATCGCAGAACATCAGTCTCAAGTACCTTGAACAGATCATCGTGCCGCTGAGCCGGGCAGGACTCGTCAAGAGCGAACGCGGCAGTCAGGGAGGCTACCGGCTGGCCATGCCGCCGGAAGAATGCACGGCAGGCGACATTCTCCGCGCCGTCGAAGGGAGCCTTGCTCCCGTGGACTGTCTTGAGCCGGAGGCCAAGGCCTGCGGATTCCAGAAGCAGTGCGCCTCCCTGCACTTCTGGAGCGGACTCGGAGAATGCATCGAACGATATGCCGACAGCGTGACGCTGCGGGATCTCGCCTCGCTGAAAGGTGAATGTCCCCTGTCTTCAGGCCTCTGACCTTTCCGGAAACAACATTCCGATCCCATCGAGGTACCCATGTCATCCACCGGCCTTGCGCTCTCCCGTTTTTTCTTCACATCCTCCCTTCCCCTTCTCCAGGAACGGATTCCCGACGTCATGGCCCGCTCCGCCGCGGGACTTGTCGGCGAGGGGTCGGAATGTCTCGGTCTGGACGACGAAATTTCCCGTGATCACGACTGGGGGCCGGCGTTCTGCCTCTGGGTGCCCGACGATCTGCTCCGCTCGGAACTCGACCGCATCGAGAGCGTCATGGACGCCCTGCCCCCCACCTTTGAGGGGCATCCCGTCCGCATGGCGCGGGACAGACGCATGGGCCGAACGGGTCCTCTTCCCCTGCGGGGCTTTTACCGGCGCTTTCTCGGGACGGATCATGTTCCCGCCAGCTGGAGGGAATGGCTGGCCGTGCCCGAATACCATCTCTGTTCCTGCACCAACGGCGAGGTGTTCATGGATGAAGGCGGAGAGTTTTCCGCCTTCCGCAACGCTCTGCTCGGATACTATCCCGAAGACGTGCGCCGCAAGAAAATAGCGGCACGCTGCATGATCATGGCGCAGGCCGGACAATACAACCTGCCTCGCTGCCTTCAGCGCAGAAACACGACGGCCGCCATGCTCGCCGCCGCACGCTTTGCCGAAGCCGCGCTGTCCATGGCATTTCTGCTCAGCCGCCGCTTCATGCCTTTTTACAAGTGGGCGGGCAGTCTGGCCGAAACGCTTCCCGTCATGGGTCGGGAAGCCGCCCGGACGCTCGACGCTCTTGCCCGCACCCGATGGGATTCCCGGGAGCTCGGCATGCTGGCCGTGGAATCCATTGAAAAATTCTGTGCCGAAACCGCCGAGGAGCTCCGCAGACAACATTTGTGCGACGTAAGGGACAACTGGCTGTGGGAAGCCGGACCGATCGTTCAGATGAGCATCAAAGACCCCGAACTGCGCGCACGCAACGTCATGGAGGACTGATGGAAAGCCTTCGTTCCGCCCTGGACGCGGCAAGAAATCTTCCCGACGCACAGGCGGAACGCGTCCTGCGCGATCTTCTGCGGAAAGCTGCCGCACCCGAAGACGAGGGCCGCGTCCGATACTCGCTGGCGCTCTGTCTGCTGCATCAGAAAAAGCACGCCGAAGCGCGGGAGACTCTGGAAAACGCCGTCCGGCTTCTCGACGACGAGTCGGAGCGCGCCCTTGCCTTAACCGCGCTTGCCCGTGCCTGTCTTGCCTGCGGAGAGCTGAAGCAAAGTCTCGACGCGGGCAGAAAAGCACGCCTGATGCTGCACGACTCCCTTTCCCCGGACGACGTCAGACTCGCGCCCTCGCTTTTCTCCCTGTCCTTTGCCGAATACGAGGCCCGGAATCTGGAAGGCGCCGAACAGCTCTGTCTTGAAGCCAGACAACTGTGGGAAAAGCAGCTCGGAGCGGAAAGCCTCGAGCTCTCCACGTGCCTCAACAATCTCGGCCGCATTTATGAGGAAATGGGCCGCGAGGAAGAAGGAATAGCCCATCACCGCAAAGCGCTCGCCATCCGGCGCAAGGTGCTGGGCGATCATCCGGAAACAGCCTTTTCCATGGGCAATCTCGGCACGGCGCTCGCCGCCGCCGGAAAATGGGAGGAGGCCGCGACCGTGCTTGAGCAGGCCATAGCCTGCTACGCCCGCTGCGGACACGCCGAAGGCCGCGACATTGAAGGCTATCGCCGCAACCTGAACATATGCAAAAAGGCTCTTGCAGAGACGCGGGAGTAAGGAGTCAGCCATGGACGCAGACGACATCAGGGAAAATCTCATCCGCGACATCGTGGAACGGGAACTCGTCATGTTTCTCGCCACCCCCAACGAAGGCGGCCCCAGCGCCTGCCAGACGCGGCCGCAATCCTTCCGTCTCATGCGCTGGATGAATCACAGCACGCACGACATCTCCACGCTGGAATCCTATCTGAACGACCTGAAGGAAGCCGAGGCCGGGGGCAGAAACTTCATGATTGAGAAATACGCCCGCATGGACAATCGTCTTCCCCCGCTCTCGACAAGCCCGTTGCTGGATGAAATAACCGACGCCGAGTCCGCATTCCTGCGCGAGGCCTCTGCACGCTATCCCCACGCCATCACGGACAACGGCGACGCACTCTTCCGCAACTACTGCCGCTGCGAGCTGGAAACCCTTTCCGAGCGCACGCTCGAACTGTACGCCGCGGAAGTGAAGCAGGCGCAGCAGGAAGGCAGAAACCTCGCCGAGGAGCGCTACGACAATCTGTGGAAAAGGCTCGGCGAAGGCTCTCTTGCCTCCTACGACGCAAAACTGGCCGCAAGAAGCTGAACGACGTCGGCTTTGCCCATAAAAAAACGGGGTGCGAAACCGCGCCCCGTTTTTTGCCTGTGCAGGATCAGCAAAGAAGTCCCAGCGCCTTCAGTGCCTGCCGAAGCAGCTCTTCCGGCTCCAGCGTGGCGTCCAGAACGCGGAAGCGTTCCGGCCAGCGGGACGCACGGGCCAGAAACCCGTCCCGGATGCACTGATGAAAGGCCAGCTCCTCGGCCTCGAAGCGGCCCTCGCTCTGCGTGAGTCCCTCCCGTCCGTTGCGGGCAAGCGCCCGGGCGAGTCCCGTTTCCACGGGAAGATCAAGCAGAAGAGTTCTGTCCGGCCAGAGGCCCCCCGTGGCGTAGTCGTTGAGCGCCTGCAGTCTGTCCACGTCCATGCCGCGCCCGTAGCCCTGATAGGCGATGGTGGAATCGGCGTAGCGGTCGCAAAGCACCCAGTCCCCCCGCACAAGCGCGGGGCGTATGGTCTCGGCCACGTGCTGAGCGCGATCGGCCAGAAAAAGAAAAAGCTCCGCACGGGAGTCGAGCTCGTTCGACACGTCGAGCAGCAGGGGCCGAAGACTCGCGCCGAGACCGCATCCGCCGGGCTCCCTCGTGCGCAGGAAGGAAATGCCGCGCGTTTCGAGGGCATGCTCAAGCAGGTTCATGAGCGTGCTCTTGCCCGCGCCCTCCACGCCTTCTACAGTAACGAACACTGCCTCTCCTCCTGACGGGATTCCTTCTTGTCATGCTTTGCGCCTCTGCCCTCCTCCCGCGCTTCAGGCGTGCGGACGGGACGGCATACGCTGCGGCCGAGAAGCGTCTGGTACGGGCTCCAGACCATGCCGTTATCCCCTTCGGCGGGCAGAGGCAGCACCCCGCGGCACTGCGCCAGCTTTGCGTCGATGTTGTCGGCATAGTGCAGCACGAAGGCCTCCGGCGTGACGGGCTCCCGGGCCGCGCCGAATTCCATCTCACCGTGATGGCTGGCTATGAGATGCTTGAAATGCATGACGAGTTCTTGTGCCAGTCCTGCCTTGCGAAGATACGGCTCAAGCATGATCAGTCCCTGAACGATGTGCCCGAGAAGCCGCCCCTCGTCGGTATACTCCGTCACAAGCAGCCCTTCCATTTCATCAATCTTGCCTATGTCGTGCAGAAGAGCCGCGGCCAGAAGCGTCTGGCGGTCGAGGTCTGGATAATGGTCGGCCATGAGCATGCACAGTTCCGCCACGGAAAGCATGTGCTCAAGCAGCCCTCCCGCATAGGCGTGATGCACGGACTTGGCGGCCGGAGCCCGGAGCAGCAGCGGCCGTATGCGCTTGTCGGAAAGCACGGAGCGCATGAACTTCTTCCACGGCTTGTGCACGAGCACGGCGTCGCACAGCCTTTCGATGTCCGCCATCATATCGGCTGCCGGACGCGGACTGGAGGGAACATAGTCCTCCATGGGCAGAGCGGACGCCTCGTCCTCATCGAGAACGCTCAGCGCCTCCACCGTGAGCTGAAGCTGATCACGATACAAGGAAACGTGTCCCTCCACCCGCACCATCTGCCCCGCGGCAAGAGACGGTATGGAAAGGCTGAGCGGACTCCATATCTTGGCTTCCAGCGAGCCGCTCGCATCCCTCAGCTCCAGCCTCCAGTACGGACCGTTGCGGGACTGCTGCAGAGAGGCCAGCGAAACGACATAAACGGAAGACAGCTCGTCGCCGGCCGCCACGGCGCTTATCTTCTGATGTTCGGTCATGGGTACCTCGGAAAAATTTGACTTTTGATTTTTCATTAAAAATATAAAATTAAATCAATATATTATAAAAACACCACACATTTCAGGCATCACGGAGAGCACACCTCGGGCGCTGTGTTCTCCCATCAGGACATCCATGGAAAACAACCTGTTCACTACAATAACATATTGATTCTCCATACCTGTTTCTCTGAAAACTTGCAAGCCAACCCGACATCGCACATAACGGTCATGACATCTTTCAACATCATCTTCCATTATCTCATTATTAAATTTAAAAATAAAAATATAGTCCATAAAAACTAAAAGCCGGCATTCATGTACTGATATGCATTTCATGCCGACTTTTATAAAAATATGTTTTTAAATAGATATTTTTATTCCTCTATGTTTTTATCCTTCCTTTCATGGTGGAGACAGCATATTTCCTTCAAGTCAAGGAATTCAAACGACCTGAAAGCTCCTCAGCATCCGCAATCCGTAGAAATGCCGGAAATGGTTGCTTCAGAAGCAAGAATGCTCAGCATTCCCTGATCAAGATTCAGTTCTTTAAGATCGTCCCAGCTCTGAAAGCCGCCAAGAGAATCCCGAAGATCCAGCACCTGCTCGGCCAGTTCCCGAGGGAAGAAGCAGCGGGTCATAAGATCTTCCGTTGTAGCGTTATTCAGCTCAAACGGCTCCTTGGAAGGTTCCGCCATGGAAACGGACGGCACAGACAAAGCCATCGTCAGGAGCAGAGAAGCAAGCAAGGATTTCATAACAACCTCCTGAAAAATTATTTTACTGCGGACATATCGGCTTTCGCCTCTTCCACGAGAAAGTCCCACATGGCGGGAATTTCCACTTCGCTATGCGTCACATGCTTCATGGCGTACCAGCCCTCAAAAACAAGATTCTTCTCACCGGGACCGCCGGTGACCACGATCTTTATTTCCTGAGGAGAGTTGTCGCCCAGACGTTCGCGAATTGCTTTCATCAAGGAGTCCGGCGTATGCCCGGCCTTGGCCAGTTCCTGCGCCGTATCCGGCGTGGTGAGCCATACGCAGGCCTGACGGCGATCCTTATGGGACTTCATGGCCTGTGCAACCTCATCCAGAAGTTCATCCACCGACATGCCGATGAAAATGATCTGCTTCATGCTGCCCACGGCGGCAACCGTCACGACGTTGGCTCTCTCGGCATACCCTTCCGACATGGGAAGAGGAGAGTGCCACGGATCCATGTCCTGATTTTCCACGACGCACATGCCGAATTCACCGGGATTGCCATGATTGGACATGTCCGTCACTCCGGGAACGCTGCCTCCTATGTTCTGCACCACCAGATTCAGGGCTCGTCCCAGGGCCGGATTGCCCTGGACGCCGCGCCCCATGGTGCCCGTACCGGCATTCAGATCGATCTGAGACGCTGCACTCCCGCTGATTATGATCAGCAGCGTTTCCACACCCGTAGTCGTAGACGGACCGAGAGAGTCAAAGTCAGGCTTGGTAAGGGCCCGCACGGCCGCAATAAGAAACGGAAAATGTTCAGGGCGGCAACCTGCCATCACGGCGTTGACGGCCAGCTTCCGTATCGTGGCCTGACCTTCCAGGGGCTTGACTCGCGCAATGACCTCCTCGGGGTCGTAATCGGCTCCCTCAAGCATCTTTTCAACACGCTGAGGAGTAGGTATGACAAGGGGCAGTCCGTCACCCCATCCGCGCAGCAGGAACAGACGGTTGATCTCTATTTCTGGACTGCCTTCCACCGTTATCTTTTCCACGTCCGTTGCAGGAAACTTATTGGCCAGAGGAGGCTTCTGGATTCCCTCTTTGTCCATGGTCTGACGAATGAAAAAATCGACATAGTGTCCATCCGGTCGGATGCCGGCAGGATTGCAGACTTCCACTTCAGCGGCGGAAGCCATGAACGGCAGAAAAAGCAGGGCACAGGTCAACAAAAATCTGAGGCTTCGCATATTCCTCCCTTATGACAAAACCGTACAGAGGGGGGAGCCGGAAGCTCCCCCCCTTTCTGTGGGTCAGTTTCCTATCACACGGCTGGCGCAGCCGCCGAAAGGCGTGAACATATGGGCGTGCTTGCCCATGCCGCCGGAAACGATGATGCACAGATCTTCCGGAGCCATAGTCTGGGGGATCATGGTATCAGGGGTGATTTCGATACCATAACGCTTGGCAAAGATATCCAGCTGACTCTGGTTGATGCCGGCGAGGTACTTCAGAGGCAGAGACGTCTTTTCCCAGAAGAGCTTCTGGAAGGCAGCCCTGTCAAGGCCGTTGCTGGAGGCGAAGTTCAGCAGTTCGGGACTGAAGATGATGAGCGGAGTGATATTGGTGTTGTCGGTTCCGAGGTAGCCTATATGGGTACGGAACACGCCGCCCATGCCACTGACGGACCGGAAGCCTTCCAGATAGCGGTCAAGCGTCGTGGCGGAATGATCCATGTGGTCGATGCCGGGATATACGCCGGCCACCGTCACCACGCTCTGATCCTTGCCGAAGCCGCGGGACACGGCAAAGGAATCCCAGCCCTTGGGCAGATGCATTTCATCTTCGCCGACGACCCAGGCCACGAGATCGCTGGGCGCTCCGAGGTTCGACATGTCGACGCCGGGGAAGGAGCCGCCCACCACTTCCGCAATGAGGGAGAGGCAGTAGCCTATGCGGTTGTTCACAGGCTGGCTGGCACCGGCCGCACCGGAGCCGCTGGCAATGCCGAGCTTCTTCACGATGGGCCCGTTGTAGACAATGAGCATGGTGAGCGAACCGGTGGAGGTGTTGCAGCCGCGCCAGTTCACGGCAGGATCCAGCAAGGCTTCGCAGGCTGCAATGATGGCGGGCATGTATTCAGGCTTGCAGCCGGCCATGACCGCATGAACGGCCACCAGTTCCACGGTGAGCACGCCGTCGCGGGGACCGACCTTGCCAAGGACTTCGGACGGAGCGCGGGTGGTGCCGGTAAGCATCTTTGCCACGCGCTCCTTCGTCGGAAGAATGACAGGCAGACTCATGGTGTAATGACGCCGCGCCATAAATTCGTTGATGGTCGCCTCATCGCCCTTCACCTTGAAGGTTCTCAGAGGATACGGCTTCTCCGTGGCGGAGGCGACGGAATCCTGAGGCTTCCAGTTGATGAGCTTGGACTTGATTTCAGGCCATATCTTGTCGACGTTGGCGTGTACCTGTTCAGCGCTGATGCCGCCCACGGGATGTTCGATGACGGCCTTGCACCAGCTCGGCGCGCCTTCGCCCGCCGCCGTATTGTCGGCAAGGCTGGAGAATGCGGAAGTGACTATGGTAAGAGTGGGAACACCGACCTTTTCCATCTGAAGCTGGTCAACTACCAGCCATGACGTGCAGGAGCCTCAGTCGCCCTGGCCGCCGACAATGAGATCCGGCTTCAGGTCGAGAATGGCAGAGGCCATTTTGGCGCTCTTGTCGCGGCTCGCACTCCAGCCGGCCGCAAGCAGACTTTCCTTGGGCTGTCCTTCCCAGCTCACGATGACGTTGGCCTTGGGGAAGTCCCGCTTGATGAGATCGCCCACATACTTCATCATGATGTCGCCGTTGGGCTTGCCGGACCAGCGGAGAACCACATTCTTGCCGTCAAGCGTCGACGGATGCGGGTTGATCTTTATCGGTTCCGTGATCACTATGCCGTCAGGCCGGACAAGTTCCCACTGCTGCACAGCAGGACTTGCCGCCTGGGAAGGACCGGCCAGCAAGGCCATGCCCACCAGAGAAAGCAACACACTGCCAACGGATATACGCATACGCTCCTCCGTGCTGAAGTAATGTCAAACGCGTCTCGGACGCCGCCTGTTCCAAAAAGAGAAGATCTCGTTCTCCTCGATTTTGTAAAAAATATAACAAGGCAATGTGTGATCAATTTAAAGTATTATTATAAACTATTATAATTTTATTTAGGAATCTTAACAAAGTTCCTTTTTAACGGCATGACGGAAGCTCCGCGGCTGCAGGGGGCAACTATCCGCAACATTGCCTCATTATTGATAATATGTTCACAATATCAGGTCCAAACGCCTTCTTTCAGCGACTGCCCTCTGTCCGACGGCATCATCCCAGAGGAAAATACAGTTCGACGGAAAAGCCTTTCGGATTCCTGTTCTGAAAGCACAGCCGCCCGGAACAGCATTCCATGCAATGCATCACGATGGACATGCCGAGTCCCGAGCCGCCGGGATGCTTCTCTCCGCTCTTTCCGCGGAAAAACGGAGTCGTAAGATGCTCCAGCTCGTCCTGTCCCACACCCGGGCCTTCATCGTCGACACTCACGCACAGTTCATGCCCGCATACCTCCACGGATATGCTTACGGGGCCGTCCGATGAAGCATAGCGGACAGCATTGCGAAGCACGTTGCAGAGCGCTGTCTGAAAGCACCGGACGTCGGCCCGGACCCGAGGAACGACCGTCTCCATTTTCAGGGTGAATGCGACGTCCCGCAGCTCTTCCCTCACGCAGTGACGAATCAGATCGGAGGGGGAAAAAGACTCTATTTTGGTGCTCTGCGGCATACCGTTGGAGCTGAGATACGACAGAACGTCCTGCACCAGTTCCGACACCTGAGCGATGTCGTGTCCGATATCCTCGACCCGACGAGCGGTATCCCCGTTCAGTCTGTCCTGCAGCACTTCCAAGCCGAATCGTGCGCGGGCCAGCGGCGCGCCGAGTTCATGTGCTATGTGACGAATGAACTGACGCTGACCGTTCATCTGACGAAAAAGTTTCGTGGACATTCTGTCCAGCGCCTGAGAGAGCCTTCCTATTTCATCATGCCGGTTCTCACAGAACAGCGGTCCCTTCCCGTGCTCATGCTCCTCCGCCCTGTAGCTCTGTCCGCCGGCCACCCTTTCCGCCACACGGGTCAGTCTTTCCATGGGCTTGGTTATGTAGAGCACGAAAGGCCACCACCACAAAAAACTCAGAAGCAGGCACAAAAGCGCGGGAAAAAGCGCCTCCTCTATGCGGATGAACATTCCGTTGCCCGTCATGGAAGGAGAGGCGGCCACGAGAAGCACATAATGTGGTTCGTTGATTTCATCGGGAATGATGACCGGCCGGCCGTACCAGTACAGCCCCGCTTCCCTGATAAAAATGGCGTTGCTTGAGGGAAGGAAGCCGCTCTGCGCTTCCTCCTGCTCTTCCAGAGACACATTTTTCCACAAAGGCCCCAGGCACAGATCCACCTGAGGACGGGGAATGAGCCCCGCCGTTTCAAGAACGCGTCTGGGGACTCCGGGCGTATCTTGAACCAACGTGTCGTCAGCATTCAAAGAACAGAGAAAAAAACGGATGCCGTAGGCATGATAGGCATTCTGCAGCTCCCGCTCCCACATTCCAGGGCTCTTGTACTGCAGGTTCAGAGCCACGATCTGCATCACGGAATTGATGCCGCCCTGAAAAAAGATGTGGGGAAAACGTCCGTCCGTACGCAGGCCCATGACAAAAAGACCGATGACCAGCAAAATGGCCAGCCATGCCAGGTTCAGTGCCGCCCACAGAAAAAATTTGGAATTGAGGCGCATGTCGACCCTCATTGAATGAACATGTAACCGCTGCTTCTCACTGTCTTTATCCAGCTGGACTGTCTTGGGCTGTCATCCAGCTTCTTTCTCAACGAGGATATATGAATGTCCACCACTCGATCCGAACCCGAGTACCAGCGGCCGAACACTTCTTCCAGAAGCGTCTCCCGGGAAAATATCTGCCCGGCGTGCGTGGCCAGAAAATACAGAAGCCGGAACTCCAGCGCGCTCAGTTCAAGATCGACTCCGTTCAGTTCGGCCCGCATGTTGTAGGCGTTCATCGTCAGGCCGTGAACGCTCAGCACGGAAGAAGACAGCCTTCCGGCTGGCGCGGGCTGCACGCGACGACGTAGAACGGCCCGCAAACGGGCAAGCAGTTCCCGAGGAGAAAATATCTTGGGCACATAGTCGTCGGCCCCCATCTCCAGACCGACGATGCGATCACTCACTTCCGTCTGAGCGGAGATTATAATGACCGGAGTATCTATGCGGCTTTCCCGCAGCTGTCTCAGAAGATCAAGACCGTCGATGCCCGGGAGCATCAAATCCAGCAAAATGGCATCGTAGGTTCGATTCATGGCCTTTTCGAGACCTTCCTCGCCGCTATGGGCGAATTCACATTCCATCTGATAGCCGCCAAGATAATCTCGAACCAGGGAGCAGAGTTTCCTGTCGTCGTCAATGACGAGAATCGAATATTTTGGAGGGGACACGGCGCTCTGAGACATACGAATTCTCCCCCTCGTTCTCTGCCGGAACGAGTGTTTTTCATAGATTACCATTATTTTTAACTACACGGAGATTTCTTTCAAGAGAAATTAACCATCCGGAGTCCCGGCATTTCCCCCGAGAACAGCCTACTCCCGGCAAGCGGCCGCGAACGCCGAAGTTCTCTCCCTTTGGCCGCCCCTGCTGCCTCTTCCCATCTGAGGATTTGGCGAAGAACTCCAACACGTTCCCTCGGAAGGCCGCCTCCGCTGGACTGAAGGCCCTGCTATTTTTTCCTCATGTTGACAGCAAAATATGGATGGTGAAAAATTCCGGGGGACATACCCCGCGGCATGTTGCCGCACTCTCATCCGCATCCTTTGCACAACGCCGGCCTCAGGCGTCACGACGCCGTCCGGCACATACGGAGCTTTCATGCGCATACTGATAAGCAACGACGACGGCATTTACAGCCGCAACCTTCATCTGCTCTACGCCGCCCTGCGCCGGGCAGGTCACGACGTGCGCGCCGTGGCCCCGGCCGGACAGCACTCCGGCGCGGGCTGCTGCCTCACGGTGCACGATCCCATACTCGTCAAAAGAGTCTGTCTCACCCTGGACGGCGGGGAATCCTTTGAAGGAACGGCCGTATCCGGCACGCCTGCCGACTGCGTCATTCTCGCCCTGCGCGGCCTCATGCCGGACTTCCATCCCGAACTCGTGATTTCCGGCATCAACTTCGGCCCCAACGCCGGACAGGACGTGTTCTTCTCCGGCACGGTGGGAGCCGCCATTCAGGCCGCCATGTACGGCCTTCCCTCCCTCGCCGTTTCCCACTGCTCCCACGACGGAGCCACCATGGCCCACGCCGATCTTGCCGAACGCGTGGCCTCGGCCATGGACTGGAAGAATCTTCCCCGTCATCGCGTATACAACCTCAATCTTCCCGACGGTCCTGCCGAGGAAATACGCGGTCTCAAGGTGTGCCGCCACAGCACGGACTGGGCCTGTCTCGACTCCTACGAACGCCGATTCTCCCCCTCAGGACGGGAATACTTCTGGATGAAGGATCCCTTCCAGCACTTTCTTCTTGAAGACGAAGGCACCGACAAAAGCTGGCTTCACAAGGGATGGGCAACGCTCTCGCCTCTGAACATTGATCTCAACGACGAGGAGACGGCCAAAAAGCTGAACGAAAACAGTCTGTGGGAAAAGGTCCGTCCGTAACGGCCGCAAAGAGTCGTTCTTTCCGACGACATCCCTTGCGAAAAATCCCTACTGCGGATACAAAAGAAACAAAGAACCGGAGAGGCTCTTTTTTACAGTCCTCACCTCTCCATGATACTTGATACCCGCTCCCCGGAGGGAAGCCATGCCTATCACCACTCCCAAAGAGATGTTCGCCCGTGCCTACAAGGAAGGCTATGCCATCGGCGCCTTCAACGTCAACAACATGGAAATCATTCAGGGCATCATGCAGGCCGGCGCGGAAGAGCGTTCGCCGCTGATTCTTCAGGTTTCCGCCGGCGCCCGCAAATATGCCGGTCAGGTCTACATCATGAAACTGGTGGAAGCCGCCCTCATCGAATCCGATCTTCCGGTAGTGGTGCATCTCGATCACGGGCCCGACTTCGAGCTGTGCAAGGCCTGCATCGACGGCGGCTTCAGCTCCGTCATGATCGACGGCTCCCATCTGCCCTTCGAGGAAAACATCGCCGTCACGAAGAAGGTCGTGGAATACGCCCATGACCGCGGCGTGTGGGTGGAAGCGGAACTCGGCCGTCTCGCCGGCGTGGAAGAACACGTCAACGCCGCGGAGAGCATCTACACCGATCCCGATCAGGCCGTGGAATTCGCCCAGCGCTCCGGCTGCGACTCGCTTGCCATAGCCATCGGCACGAGTCACGGCGCGTACAAGTTCAAGGGTGAAGCAAAGCTCGACTTCGACCGTCTCGACAAGATTTCCTCCATGATGCCCGGCTATCCGCTGGTGCTGCACGGCGCCTCCAGCGTTCCGCAGGAATTCGTGGACATGGCCAACGAATACGGCGGCAAGCTCGGCAACGCCAAGGGCGTGCCCGAAGACATGCTGCGCAAGGCCGCCAAGTCCGGCGTGTGCAAGATCAACATCGACTCCGACATCCGCCTTGCCATGACGGCCAACATCCGCAAGTACATGGCCGAACATCCCGAAGCCTTCGATCCGCGCGCCTATCTCAAGCCCGCCCGCGAGGCCGTGAAGAACATGGTGCAGCGCAAGATCCGCAACGTGCTCGGAAGCTCCAACAAGATATAAGGCCCTAGACCGGTCACGTCCTCCCGGCGTGACGGTCCCGCCCCTTCTTTCCTCTGCGGCAGACCGCCTTCGGGCGGTCTGCTTTTTTTGTCCTGAAAACGAGAGCTCGCCCGCCCCGGCGAGAACCTCCGCGAAGGCACGGCCGGACTCCCGGCCCTCCGGTCCGGCACAAAAATCCGCATCCCGCAAGACGAGAGGCGAAACCGGACGCCCCGACCCAAAATCTCCGGGGAGGTCCGCCCGGCGTGCCGGGCTATCGCACGCCCCAGCATAATCCCCACTGATAACCAGCCATTGAAAATTAATATTTTTCTTTTTCCCCTGCCTCTCCTATTTTCTGGAATAGAGATTCAGAAAGTGTAAGCCCCCGCCATGCGGCCCCTTCCGCTTCCGGCGCCGCTGAAGTCACCATCCCCCGTATCGCCAAAGGAGAGCGTATGAAGCCCATCTACAAAGAAAAATATCCCCATCTGTTTGAACCGCTCTATGTCGGCAAAAACAAAGTGCGCTTCAACAACCGCTTCAACGTCGCGCCCATCGGCTCCGGAGCCACCGGCGGCGGCGAAGACAGCGACGGCCGCATCAACACCTTCGGCATCGACTTCTGGATGCGCTACATACAGGGAGGCTTCTCCTCCGTGGCCCTGCCCATGGAAGTGCCCATCGACGGCAGCCATGAACATATGTTCAACCTGAACCCCAAGACCTGCAACCAGATGAACTTCCAGCGCCTGCAGCGCGCCGTGCACGCCTTCAACGGCAAGACCTTCGCGGAATTTCTGCACGGCGGTCCCTACATGCGTGCTGGCTTCAAGAAGATTTCCGCCGACGACGAGCCGCATCTCGGCTCCGTGGCGGCCACGGTGGCAGACATGGAGGAAGTGGCCTCCCTGTTCGGCGAATACGCGCACTGGGCGCAGATCGCCAACTTCGACGGTCTGCTGCTGCACTACGGCCACGGCTGGCTGTTCAACTACTTCCTCTCTCCGCTCACCAACCACCGCACCGACGAGTTCGGCGGCTCCATTGAAAACCGCTGCCGCTTCCCGCTCATGGTCATCAAGGAAATCCGCCGCGTGGTGGGCGACAGCCTGCTCATCGAACTGCGACTCAACGGCACCGACGGCGTTGAAGGCGGCATCACTCCTGAAGAATGCGCCGAGCAGGTCAAGATCTTCCAGGACTACGTGGACATGGTGCACATCACCTGCGGCCACCGCATCGACGCCTTCACCCGTCCCAAGATGCATCCCACCGGCTTCGATCCCATGGCGCACAACGCCTGGGCCAGCGAAATCGTGAAGAAGTCCGGCGTGTCCATTCCCATCGGCCTCGTGGGCGGCGTGTATGATCCCGCCGTGGCCGAAGAAGTGCTCGCCAAGGGACAGGCCGACTATGTGCTCATGGCCCGTTCCGCCATGGCCGATCCCGAACTCGTCAAGAAGGCCAAGGAAGGACGCGAAGACGACATCCGTCCCTGCCTGCGCTGCAACTACTGCATGGACCACGGCCGCCGCGTGGCCATTTCCAAGGATCTGCATCTGCTCACCTACCCGAGCTACGACCGTCAGTGCATGACCAATCCCATGCAGTTCCAGAGCGCCCAGAAGCTGCGCATTCCGCCGGCGGACCGCCAGAAAAAGGTCGCCGTCATCGGCGGCGGCGTGGCCGGCATGGAAGCGGCCCTGAGCTGCGAGAGAAGAGGCCACACCGTGGTGCTCTACGAAAAGACCGACCGCCTCGGCGGACAGGCCCTTCTCTCCGATCCCATGTGGTTCAAGAAGGAAATGAAGCTGTTCCACGAATATCTGGAACGCCAGGTCAAGAAGCGTCCCTCCATCACCGTGGTCTACAACACCGAAGCCACCCCCGAAATCATCGATCAGAACGACTTCGACGCCGTCATCGTGGCCGTGGGCGCGGAACAGATCGTTCCCCGCATCCCCGGCGTGGAAAAGGCCACCATGTCCTTCGACGTGTTCGGTCATGAAGACAAGGTCGGCAAGAAGGTCGTCATCATCGGCGGCGGCGCCATCGGCGTGGAGCTCGGCATTCATCTGAGCGGTCTCGGTCATGAATGCACCATCGTGGAAATGGCCGAATACCTCGCCTCCAAGGCTCAGCTCACCGAACGTACCGCCTACCTCATCAATCTTGAAAAGAACCATGTGGCCAGCATGGTGAACACCACCTGCCAGGAAATCACCGACAAGGGCGTGTGGGTGGAAAATGCCGAAGGCAGAACGTTCATCGAAGCCGACACCGTCATCATCGCCGTGGGCACCAAGCCGCTGGTCAACGAACGGGAAAAGTTCAAGGACGTGGCCTTCGACGTGATCAGCGTGGGTGACTGCGTGGAGGCTTCCAGCATCGTGCACGCCGTGCACACCGGCTTCGACGCGGGCCTCACCCTGTAATTCCGGATTCCTTCAAAAGATGCACGGGGCATCCGCGGAAGGCGGATGCCCAAAATACCCCAGGAGTTTGCCATGAAACCGATATACAAGGAAAAATATCCTCATCTTTTTGAACCCATGTACGTAGGCAAGAACAAGGTGCTCTTCAACAACAGGGTTCGCGTTGCGCCCATCGGCACCGGCGCCACCGGCGGCGGCGAAGACAGCGACGGCCGCATCAACACCTTCGGCATCGACTTCTGGATGCGCTACATACAGGGAGGCTTCTCCTCCGTGGCCCTGCCCATGGAAGTGCCCATCGACGGCAGCCATGAACATATGTTCAACCTGAACCCCAAGACCTGCAACCAGATGAACTTCCAGCGCCTGCAGCGCGCCGTGCACGCCTTCAACGGCAAGACCTTCGCGGAATTTCTGCACGGCGGTCCCTACATGCGTGCTGGCTTCAAGAAGATTTCCGCCGACGACGAGCCGCATCTCGGCTCCGTGGCGGCCACGGTGGCAGACATGGAGGAAGTGGCCTCCCTGTTCGGCGAATACGCGCACTGGGCGCAGATCGCCAACTTCGACGGTCTGCTGCTGCACTACGGCCACGGCTGGCTGTTCAACTACTTCCTCTCTCCGCTCACCAACCACCGCACCGACGAGTTCGGCGGCTCCATTGAAAACCGCTGCCGCTTCCCGCTCATGGTCATCAAGGAAATCCGCCGCGTGGTGGGCGACAGCCTGCTCATCGAACTGCGACTCAACGGCACCGACGGCGTTGAAGGCGGCATCATGCCCGAAGAAACGGCCGAACAGGTCAAGATCTTCCAGGATTACGTGGACATGGTGCACATCACCTGCGGCCACCGCATCGACGCCCTCACCCGTCCCAAGATGCATCCTACCGGCTTCGATCCCGTGGCGCACAACGCCTGGGCCAGCGAAATCGTGAAGAAGTCCGGCGTGTCCATCCCCATCGGCGTGGTGGGCGGCATCTACAGCCCCGAAATCGCCGAAGAAGTGCTCGCCAAGGGACAGGCCGACTACGTGCTCATGGGCCGCTCCGCCATGGCCGATCCTGAAATCATCAAGAAGGCCAAGGAAGGCCGCGAGGACGACATCCGTCCCTGCCTGCGCTGCGACTACTGCCTCGATCACGGCCGCCGCGTGGCCATTTCCAAAGATCTGCATCTGCTCACCTATCCGAGCTACGACCGCACCTGCATGGTCAACCCGCTGCAGTTCCAGAGCGCCCAGAAGCTGCGCATTCCGCCGTCCGACCGTCATAAGAAGGTCGCCGTCATCGGCGGCGGCGTGGCCGGCATGAACGCCGCCATAAGCTGCGCCGACCGCGGCCATTCCGTGGTGCTCTACGAAAAGACCGACCGCCTCGGCGGACAGGCCCTTCTCTCCGATCCCATGTGGTTCAAGAAGGAAATGAAGCTGTTCCACGAATATCTGGAACGCCAGGTCAAGAAGCGTCCCTCCATCACCGTGGTCTACAACACCGAAGCCACCCCCGAAATCATCGATCAGAACGACTTCGACGCCGTCATCGTGGCCGTGGGCGCGGAACAGATCGTTCCCCGCATCCCCGGCGTGGAAAAGGCCACCATGTCCTTCGACGTGTTCGGTCATGAAGACAAGGTCGGCAAGAAGGTCGTCATCATCGGCGGCGGCGCCATCGGCGTGGAGCTCGGCATTCATCTGAACGGCCTCGGCCATGAGTGCACCATCGTGGAAATGGCCGAATACCTCGCTTCCAAGACGGAGCTCACCGAGCGCACCGCCTACATGATCCATCTGAAGAAGAACAACGTCAAAACCATGGTCAAGACCACCTGCCAGGAAATCACCGACAAGGGCGTGTGGGTGGAAAATGAGGACGGCAGACAGTTCATTGAAGCCGACACCGTCATCATCTCCGTGGGCACCAAGCCTCTTGCCCAGGAACGCGACCAGTTCAAGGACGTGGCCTTCGACGTCATCAGCGTGGGCGACTGCGTGAAGGCCTCCAGCATCGTGCACGCCGTGCATACCGGCTTCGACGCCGGCCTTACCCTGTAACTGAAGTTCATCTGTTCTGCGGGGGTGGAAAAGCGTTCGTTTTTCCGCCCCCAGTTTATTTTAACTTATTGCTGATATTGCAGATAACAAACCTACAATATATGGTTATTGCCGCAAATTAAAATCACTGCTGTGCGGTCATTGCCGAAAAGTTACGGAAAGGAGTTTGTCATGCGGCTTGAACAACTGAGTTATCTCATTGAAATCACGCGACTTCACTCCATAAGCAAGGCGGCGGAAACGCTGCACATCTCTCAGCCGGCGCTGTCCGCCTCGGTCAAGAGTCTGGAAACAGAGCTGGGCATATCCCTCTTCAAGCGCACAAACCGCGGCATATTTCTCACCGCGGAGGGAGAGAAAATTCACAGCGACGCCGTGGGCATACTCAACATCATCAACGGCTGGTACAGCCAGTATCATGAGCAGGAACCGGAAGGAGAAATACATCTGGCCTGCACGCCCATCATCAGCTGCTACATCACCCCGAACATCATAGTCCCCTTTCAGAAGCTCTATCCGAAGATCACCATCTTCGTGCACAGTTCCCAGAACTACGACATCATAGCCAAACTCAAGACCACGAGCGCGGACATTGCGCTCACCACTCTGCCCGGCAACAACAGACTCATTGAACAGATCTGTGCCATGGGCTGGGAATCGCAGCATCTGTTCACCGACGAGCGACGTCTCTTCCTGGGAACGACGCACCCTCTGGCTTCCAAAAAGCAGCTCTCCCGCGAGGACCTCAAGGCCCTGAATCTGGCCTACTATTCCGATGTGAGGGATCAGGTTTCCCGCAATTATGAACCATTTTTCGGCACGCCCTACCGGCTTGCGAACAAGGAAGACATCCTTGATCTCGTCATCAAGAACGAAGCCGTGTTCATCCAGCCCTGTCACCTTTTCCGCCATGACTACCGAGTCATGGAAAAGCTCATCGTGGAACGTCCCATTCCTCTGACGGAAGTGGACAGCCGGGCCGATGTGTTCGCCCTGCACGCGCCGGAACTCTCCTCCATCGAAAAACTTTTCTGGGACTATCTTATCGAACAGTTCTCCTGCAACCTCTGAAAGACTTCTCCTTCGGAATCTTCCGTTTTCCCGAGCTTTCCCGAAGCTCCATCTTCCTCCTGCCCCGGTCCTTCGCCGGGGCTTTTCCGGTTCGTTTCCTCATTCCGCATGAAAAAGGGCGGGGATATCCCCGCCCCTGAAGGCATTCTGTTCTCTGCACGGAAACGCGGAGCCTTACCGAAACGAAAGTTCTCCGCCTTGCAGCCTTCGGGAGAAAAGCCTCCGTGCGACGGGCGCCCTTCTCCCTTCCCTGCCTACCTGCTGCGGGAATCGAGAATCTTCTTCACCGCGGCCTTTTCCATGGCGATGTCGGCCCCCGGTGCCTTGTCCCTGCCGAGCATGACGCGAAAATCGGCGGCAAAATCATAGCTCAGTCTGGCAGGCTGCTCGGAGATGTAGGCAGCCTCAAACTCGTCGTCATAGTGCATGATGTAAAAGTCACGGGCCAGAGTACGTGCGGGGGCCATGAGTTCGCCTTCGGCCATGAAGGGTTCAGGACAGTCGAGCACACGGTCGTCCACAAGCATGAGGGGGCGGGAGGCTCCCATTTTCAGGGTCTTTCCCCTCCAGGTCACCACGGCCGTTTCGCTCTTTCCGTCCATGGAAAATTCCGTGCCGGGGAATGCCGCAGGAAGGAAGGAGACCGGCAGAAAAAGCTCGCCGCTGCGCTCCATGGCCATGCCCTTCGGCATGTCCACCAGCGTGTTGTCCACGTAGGCACGCCGAGCACCGGCCGCTATGGCCACGGCGTTGCGGTCGGCGACAACGGGAGAGGCCGTCCTGACGCGGATGACCTTGCCGTCCTTGCGGGCAAAGCAGGAAAGGAAGTCCCACAGAAGGTCGGAGCGCTCAAAACCGCCGCCGTGCCCTTCTCCCAGCGTGGAACAGGCCACATAGTCGCAGTGATCCGCCCCGGCATATATGGCGAAATTGCGCCTTTCATCAAGATGAAGCTTCGGCAGGGCGGCACATCCGTTCTTTTCGAGCCACAGCTTCTTCATGCTTTCATCCATCATGTGCCTGAGCGCCCGTCTCTCAGCCAGGGGAACCACTCTGTCGTATTCACTCTGGGTGATGGAATACTGCTGATAGGTGGAGGGAAGTCCGGCCATGCTGTCCAGCTCGGCGTGCAGACGCAACGAAGGCACGGCGAACTCCGGCCTCATGCGGAAATCTCCGCTCTTCGGGTCCACCAGAATGGAAGGAAGCGTGGGACCGTCCGTAGGCGCCACTGCCGCCAGCCTGTCGGCCCTGCGGAAGGCGTAGGTCGTCGCCATGTTGTCGCCCATGGAAACGCCGGTGAGATAGATTCGGGAACGATCGACGGCGTATTTCCTGCAGGTGTCCTCAATGACGTAGTCCAGGTAGCTCACGTCGTCAGGAGCATCGCTCCGAAGCTCCCATATGTTCCACCATTTGGGGGACACGGCTTCGGGATACAGGACGATGAACCCCTCGCGCTCCGCCGTCATGTGCCATGCGCTGGAATAATCCATGCTCGGCCCGCCGAAGCCGTGCAGCGCCACCACCAGCGGAACCGGCCTGTCGCCCTTGCATCGTTCCGGCACATAGAGCTTCCAGGTGCGCTGAAATCCGTCTATGTCCGCCTTTTCGGCGATGGTTGCCGCGGGAGCAACGGAACGCGGCTTTGCGTTCATGGAAGGAAGACGCTTTTCAGGAAATGCCACTTCCGCCGCCATGACGGACGAAGACAGCATCGCGGCTAAAGCAGCGGACAGAGCAAGGTAAAGGGGCAGCTTTTTCATAACGACCTCCGGTGTTAAACATGCGGGCGGCCCGCCGATCAGCACGACTGCCGCCCGCGAAAAAAAGACGCCCGGCAGAGCCGGACGCCTTTTCAGGGGAGAGCCTTTTAGAAGGCGATGGTCATGAGCGGATAGCCTACAAAGGAGAGCAGCAGGATATTGAATACCCAGAAGTAAGTTGCATACTTGATGACCGTTCTCTGATGCACCCATTCCGTGTCGCCGTACAGAATGGCGGACGTGGTGGCCGCGGCGGGCGTGGCGATGCCGAGGGTGCAGGAAAGAATGACGCAGGAGAGAAGAGCCTGAGGATCGACGGTGCCGTTGGCCACGGCCAGCGTGTAGGCGATGGGAGCGAAGGTGGCCGCGCAGGCATTGTTGTTAGTGAGCTGCGTGCACAGGGTCGTGGTGCACACGACGATGAACACCAGCAGGTTGCCGCTGAAGCCGGCGAGCAGAGGTTCGCAGGTGTCGGCGATGAACTTGGTCACGCCGGTAGCTTCAAAGGCTCCGGTGATTCTGAGCACGGCCGCCACAAGGAAGAGCGCAGGCCAGGCCACGGACTTGTGCATGATTTCTCTCAGGCTGATGCCTTCCTTGAAGTTCAGCATGAGATAAAGGCCGATGTAGGCGAGCAGAATGCCGTTGTTGCCCATGGCCTTGAGGAACTTGGAAAGAGCCCAGCTGCCGGGAAGGATGTTGGGCAGAAGAAGAAGCACGATCAGGCCGAGGAACGACCACAGGATGGTCTTCTGATAGGGGGAAAGCTGTTCGTCGAAGTGCATGCAGTCGCGGGTTTCCAGAATGGGCGACACGTCGGCCTTGAGCACGTACTTGCAGATGAATATGACGAAGAAGATGGAAAGCAGAAGAAGCAGGCCGGTCACGCCCACATACGCGGCAAGATTGATTTCCTGGCCGCCGCTCATCTGGCCGTAAATGCCGAACACGATGGCGGGAAGGCTCTTGAAAGGCAGCATCATGTATGCGATGTCGGCAACGTACAGCATGGCAAGCAGCAGAATCATGGGAAATGTGTCGCCGGGCTTGTAGCCGTACTGCCGGCAGACTTCCTTGATGAGCGGGAACGCCACGAGCACGGCGGCTGTCATGGTCAGCATGGTCGCCAGGGCACACATGGCGATGCAGAGCATGAACACGAGGACCCACGGCCTTCCGACGACGACGGGAACGCAGATGATGCGACGGGCCACATATTCGGCTATGCCGGCCGCATTGATGATGCTGGCCACCATGCAGAAGAAGAGCAGAAGCAGGTACGTGTTGTTGCCGAAAGCCCCGCCCAGCACGGTATCCATGGGTTGCGGCAGCGTCATGCCGAGAACGACAAGTCCCATGAAGGACGGCCAGATCATGTCGATGAAAAGCCATCCATAAAGAACGCCGAAAAAGACACCAACCACTGCAAGTCCATCAGAAGTCAGTCCTTCCGGAGGTGTAATAAACCGAAATACTACCATGATAAGAATCATGACTGCGAGATTTACATAGAATTTCGGTCCATTTTTCGTTAATGAAAAACTCATGTCCTACCTCCATCCCATTGAAAATCAAATAAAATGACCTTATCAAGCCATTTTAGATGAAAAAAATTTTATTCACATGAGGAATAGTAAAAAAAAGCAGTCCATTAATACACAATAATAAAACTGCTTCTGTGACCGTAAATGCACATATAAGAACAGCGCTCTCTTATGAATTAATATTAATAAAGAAAACTGATAAAAAGAAAAATATTAATTATCAATGGCTGGATATCAGTTTGAATTATGGGAGAGGAAATAGCCTTGCCTGAATGAGAACATACGGGTTAGGATACGACATGGAGCAGGCCTTGTCCGACCGTCACGGCAGAATTTCAATCCGCACGGACACAGCTCCGTCAACCGTTCAGGGGAGGTAGAAATGCGCCTGGAGCAGCTGGAATATTTTGTGGCTACCGCCGACGCTGGAGCCATCAGCGCCGCCGCACAGCGTCTGGGGATCTCTCAGCCTGCCGTTTCCGCCGCCGTGCGGAGTCTGGAAAAGGAACTGGGCAGTCCGCTGCTCAAGCGCGGCAACAGCGGCGTCAGCCTTACCCCTCTCGGACGTCTCACCTATCGCGATGCGCACGCCATTCTGGACCTCGTGCAGAACATACAGGCCAGAGGAAAAAGCGTGGAGGCGGGAGGTTCGCTGGCCGTATGCGCGCAGCCGCTGCTGTCCTTTCATCTGACGAGCGTGATCGTGCTTCCTTTCACAAAGCTGCATCCGAAAATCAATGTCTTTGTGCGCAACGTGCCCAACGTGGACATCATCGCCGACCTGAAAAGCGGCCGTTCCAACATTGCGGTCACGCTGGTATGCATGGGTTTGAAAATCCGTGAACAGGCGCGGGGCATGGGTTGTGAAATAGTTCCCCTCTACACCGACGAACGCAAGATGTTCATAGGATCGGGGCATCCGCTGGCGCACAAGGACGAACTTGAGCCCGAAGATCTGAAAAAGCTGCACATTGCCTACTACTCCCACAGCTCGGACCACGTTTCCTCCCGCTATGCTCCGTACTTCGGCGGAGAATACCGTCTGGCCAACAGAAACGACATCCTCGATCTCGTCATACGCAACGAGGCCGTCTTCATTCAGGCCGGAACCATGTTTCAGCACGATTACCGCGTGCGCAAAGGCATGATGGTGGCAAAAAGCATTCCCATAAAAGAACTTGATCACAGCGCCCCCATCGTGGCCATACGCGCCCCGGAAATCTCTCTGGCAGAGCGTCTGTTCTGGGAATTTCTGGTGGAGAACTTCTCAAAGACCCTTCCTCCCGACCCCAGGACGCCGCAGCCCTGTTCCGGGGGCGAAACGCACACATAAAAAAAGAGGACGGCAGCAGACGCTGTCGTCCTCTTTTTCATGTGTCGTCGTTTTCTACGGAACCAGCGGGGCGAAGCCCAGTCCCGTTTCCACAGGAAGACCGAACATGAGATTGGCGTTGGCCACGGCCTGACCGGATGCACCGCGGCACAGGTTGTCGATGGCCGACGTTATGATGAGCCGTCCCGTGCGTTCATCCACGGTGACGGCGATGTCGCAGAACATGGTGCCGCGCACGTTGCGGGTTTCCGGCAGCTTTCCCGAGGGCAGCACGCGCACCCAGGGGCTGTCCTTCCAGAAGTCCTCATACATGGCCTGCACGTCGGCCTGAGAGAGCTGGCTCGTCAGCTTCGTATAGATGGTGGCGAGAATGCCCCGGCTGATGGGCAGAAGATGCGGATTGAACGACACCGTGACGGGCGTTCCCGCAGCAACGGACAGTTCCTGCTCGATTTCCGGCGTGTGGCGATGTCTGCCGCCGATGTTGTAGGGACGGAAGGAATCGGCCACCTCGCAGAACAGGGAGCTCACCACGGCCTTGCGGCCCGCGCCGGTGGTGCCGGACTTGGCATCGATGACGATGTCGTCGGTACGGACTATGCCGCCCCGAAGCGCGGCATACAGCCCGAGGATGGAAGCCGTGGGATAGCAGCCGGGATTGGCCACGAGTCTCGCCCCGCGAATCTGCTCCCCGTAGATTTCAGGCAGGCCGTACACGGCGTGCGCAAGATGTTCCCTGCGCGTGTGGGGCTTGTACCAGGCTTCGTACACGTCGGCATCGCGCAGACGAAAATCCGCCGACAGGTCGACGACCTTCACGCCGGCATCATAGAGCGCGGCGCCGATTTCCATGGCCACGCCGTGAGGCACGGCAAGAAAGACCACGTCGCAGATCCCGGCCAGCGCTTCCGCGTCGGGCTCCATGAGCACGACGTCGGCGCCCGGAAGCCCCTGCAGAAAAGGATACACGGCATCCAGCCTCCGGCCGGCATCCTGTCGGGAAGTGGCGGCGGTCAGCCTGATGGAAGGATGGGAAGCCAGAATTCGGGAAAGTTCCATCCCGGTATAGCCCGTTACGCCGACCAGTCCGGCTCGCAGCATGGCAAAACTCCAGAAAAGGGCCGGAAACCGGCCCGTTGACGGTGAGAGGTGCGTCAGGAACGCGCCACGAACTTCATGCGCAGCTCATAAAGAACGTCGCGCATGAGCTTGCTTTCTTCGGGCGTGAGACCGTTGCGCGTCTTGTCGTCGAGCATGGTGAGCACGTCTATGGCATTGCGGGCAAGGGCCTCGTTGCGGGACGTGTTTCCCGTTTCCGGATTGGGCACCTCTCCGAGATGCACCAGCGCCGAAGAGGCGAGAGAAAGCACAAAGGTCGAAAACGTCACTTCCGGCAGCACGGTGGCCGAATCGTTCTTGTCTGACATGACACCCCCGAATGACCTGAACGAAAAGTTATTCCTGATAATTGGGCGTTGCTTTGACCATGGTCGTGTCCAGAGGATACAGGTACACGGCGCAGCGGGTCTTGATGCCGGAGCCAAGACCGGCGTAGGAGTTGACGCTCACCACGAGATCGATCTTGCCGTTGTTGTTCACGTCGGCAACGCTCACGTCGCACACCGTGCCCTTGATGCGGCGGGTCTTCCACAGAAGCTCCATGCCCATACCGTTCCACAGCATGGCGTGGATTTCGCCCTGCGGATAGGTGCGGTAGTTTGAGAACAGCTTGCCGGCGGCGGTGACGGGCTTGTTGGCGATGAGTTCGTAGCGGCCGTCGCGGTCGAGATCCACGACGGGCATGCGCATGGGCACATAGTAAAGCACCATGTCGGAGCTCTCGCGGCTGGCGGAAAGCGCACCTATGCCGCGGTCGCCTTCCACATAGACGGAGCTGCCGCTGTAGGTGTCCTCGGTGCCGGCAAGACGATGACCGCGATCGTCGAAGGTAAGCAGGGTCTCGTTTTCGGCAATGAGCGCCAGATGATCGCCTCTCTTGCCCTTGTCCGCGGGAATCCAGGAGAAGTTGAACACGGTGGCCTGCGAGGGCAGGTTGGAGAGCTTGCCTCCGCGCACCACGTCGTCTCCGCGGATGCGGCCTTCATACACGGAACCGCTCACGACCTTGCTGCGGTCGCTGTCCTGCATGATGAGCGTGGGGGCGTAGAGCGGAGGAATCTTGGCCACGTTGAGATAGCGGCGCACGTTGCGCACCACCACGTTGAACTTGCCCTGCGAGAACTGCAGAACCTGGGAATAGGCGGAAGAATCAGTCTTGTTGTAACCGGTGAGTATGACGTAGTTTTTGCCGTCCTGCTTGAAATGGCGGGCAAGCACGGGCTTCATGGAGGCGGGAATGTCGTAGGAACCTATCTCCACGAGCCTGTTGCCGTCCCTCCATACATAGGCGTTCAGCGTATTGTCGTTGAGCAGCAGCACCTCGTTCTTGCCGTCGCCGTTGATGTCCGCCACTTCCATGCCGAGGCATTCAAAGCCGAGCATCTGACTGCGGATCTGAGAGCGTTCGTCCTCGGTGCCCTGATAGCGCAGGGAAGGATTGAGGTACGTACCGTTCTGCACGCGGCCGTAGGACTCGTTCATGACGAAGGCACTGCTGGGAGCCCCGGAAGAAGCCCCGGAGGCACGGGCCACGTCGGTACGGCCGAACACCTCGACGTTGATGCTGTCGGCCACGTTCTGCACGCCGCCGATAAGGGCGTTCACAGGACTCGTGGCGGCCTCTTTCCAGACCTTGCCGTCGGGAGAAAGCGCGCTCACGTCCAGGCTGGCCTGATCACCCATGACGGTGACGCTGCCCCATATCACATAATCCGCACTGAACTTGCGGGCCATGGCGGAAGCGGCATCCTTCGAGGCGGGAGCCTTTTCCTTCAGCGCAGCATCCTGACGTCCGACAGGTTCAAACTTGCCCTGAAGATAGAGACGCGACGTCAGCATGGACGGCACGGCCTGTCCGAGATAGGAATATCCCTGAGCGCCGGACACCGAGAATGGAGCCACCACATAGGTGGCCGCCATGGCGGGCACTTGCATCATCAGGAACAGAAGGGTAAATGCCCATATGGCGGGCAGAAAACGTCTGGACATACAATACTCCTTGAAGGATTTGCAAGGGACTCTACACTTTCTCGCCCCAAACGGCAACAGCGCGGCCCCGGCCTTTTTGTAACAATCGCACCAGCATCAGCCCATTTCAGAGAACATGACCACAGCACGCCGTTCCTTCCGATTCGCCTGCGCCCCCGAGGAAATTCCCGTTGCGGAGGAAATGCTCCGTCTGCAGGGGTTCCGCTTTGAACCCGACCCCTTCTTTGCGCCCGCCCGGCGTCTCGTGGAAGGACCGGGCCCGCTCGGAAACAGCCTCGCGGGATTCTTCGGCCTCATCTACATTCAGGACAGGGCCTCCATGCTGCCGCCCATAGCGCTTGATCCGCCGAAGGGCGCATCCGTGCTCGACATGTGCTCGAGCCCGGGCAGCAAGACCAGCGAGCTTGCCTGGCTCGTGGGACCGCACGGCATGGTGCTCGGCAACGAGCCTTCGCCCGTTCGTCTTGCCAACCTGCGCCGCAACCTGCACGTCATGGGTCTGACGCAGACCGTGACCTGCTGTCAGAGCGGAGAAAAGCTCCCCCTGCCCGACGCCTCATGGGACTACATTCAGCTCGATCCTCCCTGCTCCGGCTGGGGCACGGTGGAAAAGAATCCCCGCGTCATGGACATCTGGAAGGACGACAAGGTAGCCCCGCTCATCCGGCTGCAGAAGGACCTTCTGCGCGAGGCGGCAAGACTGCTCAGGCCCGGCGGCGTGGTGGTGTACTCCACCTGCACCACGGATGTGGAGGAAAACGAAAAACAGGTGCTTTTCGCCCGCGAAGAACTCGGACTCGAGCTCGAACCCCTCGGAGACGTGCCGGGATTCGACCTTCAGCCCCCGCAGGGCTGCGAGGGCGTGTGGTGCCTTTCGCCGAAAATGGGCGACACCCAGGGCTTCTTCGTGGCAAGGCTGCGCAAGAGCGGCCGCAGCGAAGGTCCCGTGCCGTACACGGAACACCCGGTTCAGGCCGAAGTCGTCAGCGAGCGCCAGCTTCGCGAACAGGGGCTCGACCCGCGGCTCGTGCACGCCGAAATAGGCATGTTCGGCGCAAGCCTGCACGCGCTGCCCGTATCCGCGCTCGCCATGCTGCCCGAAGAGCTGCACTGGCAGGGGCTTTACATGGGCAAGGCGGGCAAGAACGGCGACCTGCGCCTTTCCCCGCGCGTGCGCATCGAAGGCCCCGGAGCTCATGTGGATCTGGAAGGCACGGAAGGGCTGCGCATCATATCGGGCATTCTGCAGGGACAGAGCCTGCCCGCCCCTTCCTCGGTTCCCGCAGGCGCGCGCACGGCGCTGCTTCGCTGGAACGGCCTTCCCCTCGGCAGACTGAACGTCAAGAACAAGCGTCTCATCTGGTCGGAACGCTAGCAAGGGAAGGTCTCTCTTCGCACGGCGGCACTCCCTGCCCGGGGGTGCCGGACGCCTGCCTTCAGTCAACGCCGTCCACCCTGTCCACGCAAAGGCGCGAACGGCCGTTCTTCCTTGCCATGAGCAGCACGAACGTTGCCGGAGCGTCCGGCCTCGTAAACACGAAGCGCAGCCTCTCCGGACGCATTCTGACCGGCAGTGCGGCAAGCAGTTCCGCGGTGCGCTCCGCGCCGCTCACCGCGGCCAGGCATCCTCCGCTCTTCAGCAGGGCGTCGGCCGCCGAAAAAAAGACGGGAAAGGTGCGCTCCGTGCCGAAAAGCGCCGTTCTGCGCAGCGGAGAGGGGGGAAGACGCCCCTCGCCCTCGCGACGCCACGGAGGGTTGCAGAACACCGCGTCAAAAAGAGGAAGACTTCCAGAGGACGCGCCGCTCTGCCGCGCCAGAGCGATTCTTGCCGCTCGCAGACTTTCGGAAGAAGACACGTCCCCTTCCAGGGCGCAGAAGCGCTCCGCAAGTCCCAGTCTTGAGGCGTTGCGTCCCGCCGCTCCGGCAAGACTCGGCTGCACTTCCAGTCCCACGCCGCGCCACAGCGGTCTTTTCTGCAGCGCGGCCAGAGCCACCACGCCGCACCCCGTTCCCAGATCGGCAAAAAAAGCGTTTTCAGGCAGGGCAAGGCCCGCGGAAAAATCGGCCAGCAGCAGCGCGTCGCCGCTGAATCGAAAACTCCCTTCCGGCTGTTCCAGCCCGGCGGGAAACCTTGTCTCTTCCGGCCGCATTTCTTCCTCGTTCATGCCGCTTGCACCCCTCTGTCGTCATTGCGCAACGTGCGCGTTCCCGCTATAACAATGTCCGCTGTTCCATCGCCGGACGCACGTCGTCCGGCCCTCCTTCTTCGACCCTTTCCCGCCGCGAGTCATCCATGTTCCGAGCAGACCTGCACATACATTCCCGTTTTTCCCGAGCCACAAGTTCGCGCCTCACCGTGCCCCATCTCGCGGCATGGGCATCCGTCAAGGGCATAGACGTTCTGGCCACGGGCGACTTCACCCATCCCGCATGGCGACAGGAGCTGCGCGACGCTCTCGAACAGGACGAAGAAAGCGGCCTGTTCCGCCTGAAGACGCCGCTTTCCCGCGACGACATGGCCCGGGAAATTCCGCAGCTCGCAGGCCTCGAGCCTCACGAGCCCAAGTTCATGCTCGAGGCGGAAATCAGTTCTATCTACAAGAAAAACGGAGCGGTACGCAAGATACATAGTCTGGTCTACATGCCGGATTTTGAGTCCGCCGACCGGCTCTGTGAAAAGCTGGAAGCCATAGGCAACCTCAAGTCGGACGGCCGTCCCATACTCGGCCTGGACGTGAAGGATCTGCTTTCCATGGTGCTGGACATTCCCCGTGCCTTCATGATTCCCGCCCACATCTGGACGCCGTGGTTCGCCCTCTTCGGCTCCAAGTCCGGATTCAACAGCCTCGAGGAATGCTTCGAGGATCTGACGCCCCACATTTTTGCGGCGGAAACCGGTCTTTCCTCCGACCCGGACATGAACCGCTGCTGGAGCCACCTCGACAGACTGCTCATGGTGTCGAGCTCCGACGCCCATTCCGGCGAAAACCTCGCGCGCGAAGCCACGCTCTTCGACGGTGCGGCGAGCTACGACAGCATCTTCGACGCGCTGCATCAGAAAGAAGGAAACACCCTCTACAGGGGCACGCTGGAATTCTTCCCCGAAGAGGGCAAGTATCATCTCGACGGACACCGCGCCTGCGGCGTGGTGCTCGAGCCTGCGGAGAGCATGAAAATGGGCAACATCTGCCCCGTCTGCGGCAAGCCGCTCACCGTGGGCGTGCTGCATCGCGTGCTCGAGCTGGCCGACCGTACCGAGCCGCCCTGTCCGGGAAAGGACTTTCAATCGCTCATTCCTCTGCCGGAAATTCTCGGTGAAATCCTGCACTGCGGTTCAAAGACCAAAAAGACGCAGGAAAAGTATGCCGATCTGCTGAGCCGGTTCGGTTCGGAAATGACCATTCTCATGGACACGCCCGAGGACGATCTTCGTCACGCGTGGCCGGAGCTCGGCGAAGCCGTCGCCCGAATGCGCGCAGGCCGCGTCATGCGTCACGGCGGCTACGACGGCGAATACGGCACCATACGCCTTTTTGAAGAACGGGAAAACGAACCGTCGCTACTGGAACGCGTGCCCTCCGCGAGGCGCACCCCGCTGCCGAAACGAGGCGCAGGGGCTCAAAAAAAAAGCCTGACGCCGGACGGGCCGAAAAAAAGCGCTGAATCGGACGCGCGCAAAAAAAGCGACGCCGGGCTGAAGAGCTCCTATGCGCCGGACACCTTCAGCCCCATGCAGCGGGAAGCTCTCAACGCCGGCCCCGGCCCGGTGCTGGTGCTTGCCGGCCCGGGCGCAGGCAAGACGAGAACGCTTGTCGGCAGACTGGTGCGCCTTCTGAAAGACGGCGTGAAGGCTTCGGACATCGTGGCCGTGACCTTCACGCGGCGCGCAGCGGAGGAAATGCGCGCAAGGCTCGCTTCGGCGCTGCGCGGCCCGGACGACGAGCCGGTCGAGCTGCCCGAAACCGACACGCTCCACGCCCTTGCCCTGAAGCACTGGCCCGGAGAAGCGCCCGTGGTCCTTTCCGAAGAAGGCGCGCGCAAGGCCTTTGCCTCGGCCAATCCCGGCCTCGGCGCAAAGGAGGCCTCACGCCTTTACGACCGCATGGAGCTCGGCCGCGAAACTCTTTCCATGCCCGAAGAGCTCGAATCTCCGGCACGGCGCTACCGGCAGTGGAAAAAGGAGCGCAATCTTGCCGACTACACCGATCTGCCGGAAACCTGGCTGCATGAGCTCAAAAGCAGAAACTACGGCGCCGCCAAGCCCTGGAAGCACATTCTTGTGGACGAGGTGCAGGATCTCTCGCCGCTGCAGAAGGCCCTTGTGGAAGCCCTTACCCCGGCAGACGGCTCGGGCTTCTTCGGCATAGGCGATCCCGACCAGTCCATCTACGGCTTCCGCGGCGCGGATTCCGGCATAGAAGACGCGCTGCGTGCCCGCTGGCCGCAGCTTCACGTGCTGGGACTCACCGAAAGTCACCGCTCCGCGGCCGCCATTCTGGAGGCCGGACACGACGCCCTTGCCGGTCACGGCGCCTGCGGCGAGCTCTCCTCCGTCACCGGCTCTTCCGCCACCCTGCAATGGATGGCCGCGCCGAGCGCCGAGAAGGAGGCCGCCTGGATTGCCGACCGCATAGCCTACCTCGTCGGCGGCACGTCCCATCAGCAGGCCGACCTGCACGAAAGCCTCGCGGGCTGCCATCTCGAATCAGGCTCATGCAGTCCCGGAGAAATCGCGGTGCTCTGCCGCATCAAGGCGCTCATGGATCCCATACGCGCGGCGCTGGAACGCCGGGGCATTCCCTGCTCCGCCCCCGAAACCGAAGCCTTCTGGACCGATGAGAGGGCGGACGCGCTGCTTCAGGCCGCAGCCCGCATGCATCGCCGGGAAGAGCACACGAAGAAGGAAGCCGCCTTCCTCGACGCCAGCCGCTTTCCGCTGCTTGTGGCCATGGCTCCCGCCGCGCAGGAAAGCGACGACTGGAAGGAAGACGCGCTGGACGACGTGCCCGTGGACGTCTGGGCGCAGGGACCGGACGCCGTTCTGGCCCGCTGTCCGAACCGCTTCGATCCGCTTTTTGCCGAATCCACGGCCTTCAAGCGCCTCCGGCTTGCATGGAAGGAACACGACGGCTGGCCCGGACTTCTGGAATTCGTGTCCTTCCGAAGGGAACTGGACATGGTGAAGGGCCAGGCGGAGTATGTGCAGCTCATGACGCTGCACGCATCCAAAGGCTTGGAATTCAAGGTGGTCTTCATTCCCGGTGCGGAAGACGGGCTTCTGCCCTTCCGCGGCGTCGGTGCGCTTCTCCACAAGGAAGACGACTTCACCCCTCCTCCCGTGGAAGAAGAGGAACGACTGCTTTACGTGGGCATAACGAGAGCGTCGGAAGCGGTGTTCCTTTCCTCGGCCGTCACGCGCACGCTCTACGGTCACAAGCTCTCGCTTCCGCCCTCGCCGCTGCTGCCGCTCTCGCACTTTCATGCCGTAAAGCTGACGCGGCACACCAGAACCACGGCAAGTCAGCTCAGTCTGTTCTGACGCCTCCTTTGCCGGACCGCGAGCGCTCCGGCAGAAGCTCGGCCTTTGCCCGAAAAAAGCCTGTGTCGCCGCATGGCCTCGGCTGTCTTTTCTGAAAAAGGGCCCGGGCAGGAACGCCTGTTCCTGTGCGGGCCCTTTGCCGTGTTCTTTCTCGGCACTTCAAAACTGCTGAAATTTTACGTTACGAGACTTCTCCGGTTTGACGCGGCTCCTTTTCCCTGAACACGATGAGCGGACAGTTCTGACAGATGTCCGCCCCCGGGAAGGGCTGACCCGTACGGGTGAGGGAAACGCCGCCCGTCTTCTCCACCCGGGAAGCCATGCGCAGCACCACGGCATGGATGTGCGCGCCGGGAATCATGACGTTGATTTCGCCGCGTTCCATCTTGCCGGAATTGTAGCTGCCCGCACAGGCCAGCGTCATGTTGGCCTGACCGTGGATGAAGCTGAACGCCGTGCCGCCGCACACCGCGGAATTGATGCTGAGGGACGGGCGGAAGGGATGCACGTCGGCAACCGCCATCCAGTCGTCCACCAGATGATAGGCCTGCATGTTGTCGCAGCAGAAATGCACCACGTCCGGCTCTCCTGCGCATAAGCGGAGGGGCTGCATGAGCACGGCAAGAGGCGCCCTTTCCATGCGCGGCTTGCTTTCCACAAAAGCGCGCACCTGCTTCTCGCTCGTACCGAAGCGCAGAAGATCGCGCACCACCGCGTCGCTCACCTCGTCCACGCCGAACGAACAGCGGGCGTCAAGACACCAGAGCTTCTTCATCTCCAGAAGCACGGAATGCCCTTCCATGCGTGCTCCGAGTTCGGCCTGACAAAAGGTAAGCGGACGAACGGGCTCACAGTATCCTCCCCGTTTCTGAACCTCGTTCAGGCTTTCGTCGTCAAAAATGAAGGTCATGCCCACAGGCTCATGCATGAGGCGAAGGGTGCGCATGAGAAAATCATGCATGCGCGCGTAATCGGAACTGTCCATGGTTCTCCTCCCGCAAAAACGTGTCCGTTCCCGAACCGCCCGCAACGGCCCCGAGCTCTTCTGCTTCGCGGAGGGCACCGTCGTTTCACGGCAGAGCCCGCCTCCGGGACAAGTCCCGAAAGGCGGGCCTGAATCGGCGGGAATCCGGGAACGGCGGCTGCCCGCGTCTTTCAGCAGGAAGCGCCCTGCCTCAGTCGTCGGACTCCAGGGCCCTTACCTCGACCTGCTTTTCTTCGTTGAAGGTCAGGGCAAACTTCCGGCCGTACCTCAGCAGAAAATCGCTGTCCGCAATGAAGGTCACATCCTCCACAGTCATGCTCTCGTCCTCATCCTCATCCATCTCTTCCAGAGCGAGACCGAGAATGATGCGGGAACGGCAGCCTCCGCCCAGCGTATACTCGCGCAGACGGACGCATACGCCTTCATCCTCGTCTTCCAGCATGGAACGGAGTTTCTTCAGCATCTCTTCATTGACGGTTACTGCAAACATGGTCTCTCTCCCGTGCTTTCAGCAGGCTCAGCCGACGGCTCCGCTCCGGATGCCGGACACTTCCGGAGAACCTGTCCCCGGAAGGACTTCTTCAAAACGCCCTTGCTCAGACGCCCGAAGCCGTCAGCACGACCTGCCTGTCTTCGTTGAAGCTCAGCTCGTAAGCCTTGCCGTACTTTGTCAGAAAATCCCTGTCCGCGATGAACGGAACGTCTTCAACGACGATCTTTTCGTCCTCGTCCTCATCCATCTCTTCCATGCCCAGACCGAGCACGATCTTGCAGTGTCATCCGCCGCCGACCTTGTACTCCCGCAGGCGGATGCAGGTTTCCTCATCTTCATCTTCCAGCATGGCGCGAAGCTTTTCCAGCATCTCCTCGCCTATGGTCACGGTAAACATGGCTGCTCCTTGGTTGTTTTCTCTTGTCATGCGACAATGGTGGAAAGGCCGTGTCTCTCGAAGCGTTCCCGAACCTCGCGAAGAGCTTCCGGCGAGTACTGATCCACCGGGGGCAACGGCTTGCCGAGGGCCTGATACTTGTTTCGTCCGAAGGCATGACACGGCATGATCTCGATTTCAGAACGGCCGTATCTGCCGAAAAATTCCGCCATGGCGGCCAGATTCTCATCGGAATCGTTGAGGCCGGGCATGAGCGGCATGCGTATGCGCACTTCCCTGCCGGACCTGAGCGCCGCATCCATGTTGCGGAGAATGAGCGCGTTGTCCCGCCCGGTCAGCTTCCGATGCTCTTCAGGATCCATGTGCTTGCAGTCGAAAAGAAAAAGATCCGCCAGCGCAAGGGCCTTGTCGAAACGCTCTTCCGGACAGAAGCCGCAGGTGTCCACGGTGACGTGCCAGCCCTCGCAGAGCGAGGCTTCCAGAAGATCGAGAAAGAACTGCCCCGCGGCCGTGGGCTCTCCACCGCCGAAAGTCACGCCGCCGCCGGAATTCTCATAGAAGAGCGCATCCTTGCGGGCCACGGCCAGAACGTCGTCCACGCTCATTTCCCGGCCGCTCATTTCTCTGGCCTTGGTGGGACAGACGCCTGCGCAGGCACCACAGGAACGGCATGCTTCCCTGTCGAGAACGGACACGCCGTCTTCCATGCGTATCGCTCCGGCCGGGCAGATCTTTTCACAGGCTCCGCAACCCGTGCACAGTTCCCGGAAGAACAAAAGCTCGGGGGAGAAGCTCTGAGACTCGGGATTGCTGCACCACAGGCAGCGAAGCGGGCAGCCTTTCAGAAACACGGTGGTTCTGATGCCGGGGCCGTCCTTGGTGGACATGCGCTGAATGTTGTAGACCGTTCCCCTGCTCATGGCTCTCCTCCCCGGAACCGGGGCGGCGGAGCGGCGCTCCGCCGCCTTGCGGTGATTACTGGGCGTATTCCGTACGCTTGATTATTTCATTCTGCACGCCGCGGTCGAGGCGGGTGAAGTAGGCACTGAATCCGGCCACGCGGACCACGAGATCCTTGTATTCCTGAGGATGATCCTGCGCGTCCTGCAGCGTGTCGGAGCTCACGCAGTTGAACTGGATGTGCGAACCGCCGTAGTCGCAGTAGGTCTTGATGAGCGAAATGAGGTTGCGCGCTCCCTGCGGACCTTCCAGTGCGGAGGGCAGGAACTTCACGTTGAAGTGGTTGGCGCCGTAGCGCACGGTGTCGATGGCCTCCGCGCCGGACTTGATGAGGGCGGTGATGCCTTCATGGTCGGTGCCGGGCATGGCGGACACGCTGCCGTCGGTAAGGGCCACACCTGCCTTGCGGCCCGTGGGCAGAGCGCCCATGAGAGAGCCGAAGTAGTTGTGGTACGAAAGGGAATAGGCGTCCAGAGGAGTTCTGTGACCGAAGCAGTCCGGACCGATGGAGCTGTGAATTTCGTCCACGTCGCGGTAGAACCGCTGCACGAATTCCTCGATTTCAGGATAGTCGTTGCCGTGCTTGGGGGCCTCGAAGCACATCTTGCGGATGTCCTCGTAACCTTCAAAGTTGGCGTTCAGCGCTTCCAGAAGCTGGGCCATGGTGATCCTCTTCGTGTCGAACACCAGATGCTTGATGGCCAGCAGGGAATTGGCGGCGTCCACACCGGCGGTCATGATGGGATTGACCTGCGGATAGCGGGTACCCCCCGCCTCCTCGCACATGCCCTTCTCAATGCAGCCGTCGTACATGACGGAGCGGAATATGCTCGGCACCACCTGCAGACGGGCCATCTGGCTGAGATCGGAGTGATGACGGGAGATGGTGAACAGATGCCGGAGCTGCTGCTTGCAGGCATCGTACATTTCCTCAAAGCTCTTGAATTCGCAGGGGTCGCCGGTCTGCACGCCCACGACCTTCTTCGTCGAGGGATCCTTGCCGTTGTGAAGCAGAAGCTCCACGACCTTGGCAAGGCAGGGCTGATCTTCCTGCGTGATGAAGCTGCCCTTGCCGCAGATGCCGGTGGAAACGCAGCCGTAGTTGCCGCAGTTGCGGGCATCTTCGAGAGTGATGCCGCCTTCGTACTGGGCGAAACGGGCAAGGTTGCGCTCGATGACCACGGTATTGTTCAGAATCTGAGGCTGGCCGGAGCCGCCGCGGATGCAGTCCACCACCTTGTTCATGTAGGAAGCCTTGAGCTTGGGATGATAGAGCAGCGTCAGCGTGGGCTGGATGCCGCGCATGCGGATCTGCGTTTCGAGCAGCAGCTCCTCGAGCTCGGTGCTGGCGTCGCGACCATAGGCGTCCACGCCGCCGATGGTGATGGTCTGACCGGTGTGGCCGGACAGGGTCTTGGCATAGGAGCCGCCCTGATATTCGCCGAGTTCCATGTGCTTGATCCACTGGAACTTCAGCAGGGTGATGACCTGCTCCTTCGTCAGCCTGCCTTCACCGATGTCCTTCTTGTAGAAGGGATACATGTACTGACCGTAACGGCCCGGAGAGGTGGCGCAGGCCATCTGCTCCACTTCAATGGCGAGATGAATGAACCAGAAGGACTGGATGGCTTCACGGAAGTTGCGCGCGGGATATTCAGGCACGCGACGGCAGATTTCCGCGATTTCCAGCAGTTCGGCCCTGTTCTTCGGATCGGTTTCAGCCTCGGCCGTCTTTTCCGCCAGTTCCGCATAGCGGTGGGAATGGGCGATGACGGCTTCCGTGGCCACGATCATGGCGCGGTAAAGGTCGTGCCTTTCCTTGTTGTCCAGCGTGGTGGGGCAGTCATGCAGACGTGCCTTCAAATCGTCCACCACCCAGCGCAGTCCCTTGTTCAGCGCCTTGGGATAGTCGGCAATGCCGGAGCCGGAAGCCACGCTCACGTTGTCGTAGTACATGCCGGCCTTGGAGTACTGCGCAGGATTCACACCGTACTTGTCCTTGTACATCTTGTTGTTCAGGGCAATGCAGGTACGGTTCTTCCACTTCTTGTAGACCTTTTCGAGCAGCTCTTCCGTTTCCTTCGGGATCTTCATTTCGCCGAGGGACGTCATCTTGGCGAGCTGCATTTCGTCCTTGATCCACGACACGTTCCATTCAGGATACGGATTCACGCCGCAGCGTATGCCCGTAAGCGTGCCGACGATGGGATTGCCGTCCAGAAATATCTTCTTGGTCAGCAAAACGCGTTCGAACAGCTTTGCACGGATGTAAAGCGTGGATTCTCCGGCAAACTCGTCATACACGTCCAGAAGGCAGCGAAGACGCTCGGGGTCCATGACCTGGGGGGCGGTCATCAGAAAATCCTTCAGCTCCTGAACGCGCTGTTCGGCGGTATCCCAGTTGATGCCGTAGCCCTGCCCTTCCACCGGGGCAGGCGAGGTGAACTGCATGACAGACATGAGGGGTCTCCTGTTGGAAATTTTTATGGTAACGGGAAAAGTCGTTTGCTTGTCGGCAA
>NZ_CAJJIC010000006.1 GCF_905187505.1 uncultured Mailhella sp. | reverse complement strand
TTTTTAAAAAGCTATTGCAAATTATACAAAGAAATCCATATATTTCTCAGACAGAACTTATAAATTTATGCTGCTCAAAAGAATTTATTAATAAGATATATACTTCAAATCGCATTGAACTACTGAATGCTCTTTCAGGTTCCAAACGCCTTCTTACTCTTTCCGAAGTGGCAGATCTTGGCCTGGTTATATTCGGACCTAAAAACTGGTATTTTGATAACTGTGCAGATCCAAATATTCCATTGTCTTACAATAGTAAAAAAATATATTCATTACAGCATAACCAGGATGTATACAACGCCTCTCGTCTGGCCATTAATATAAATCATATTCAGGCTACTACTGGCTTTTCATGGAGAGTATGTGATATCATGGCCAGTGATGCATGTCTTGTTTCAGAATACAGACCAGACTTTGAACGATGCTTTCCAGAAATACCCATTCCATTTTTTACCAACCGGTATGAAGCCAGATCGCTCTGTCAGAAACTTCTCAACGATGAGAGCTTACGGAGAGACATTGTTGCTCAATGCAATGAAATTATTGATAAAAAATTCCGTTTTGAAAAACTCGTACCTTCTCTGGAAAATTTTTTCAAACGGTCTCTTCAGACAGAACAACCAGCAGAGCCTCCACGCATTGAAGCGATTCCCGATATCTGCATCATGCCCTCCCGACAGACTCTCTCCAAGGTGGCAGACCTGAAAAAAAGATGTAAGCTGGTATTTTACCTTACTATTCTCATATCTGCGCAGCTTCCGGGTTTCAATCTGTGCTTTTCTCCCGAAAGGCGAAGCTATTTCTTGAAAAAAATCAACAAGTACTGGCGATAAATCATTGCCAATGCTTTTTTCTGTACTGTAATAGGAATCAGGAGCCCGTATGGACGTTTCTTTTCTCGATCTTGCCAAGGTGAACAACCGGTTCCGTGCTGAAATCGACGCACGCATCAAGAACATTCTCGACAAGGGCTGGTATCTTCAGGGCGAACAGAATGAACTGTTCTGCCGGCATTTTGCCGAATATTGCGGTACAAAATACGCTCTTGGCGTAGCCAACGGACTGGATGCACTCAATCTTATCGTCAAAGCCCACGGATTCGGTCCGGGGGATGAAATCATCGTACCTGCCAACACCTATATTGCCACCATTCTGGCCATATCGGAAAACGGCTGTACCCCCGTACTGGTTGAACCCACCCTGGAAACCTGCAACATCGATCCCGACAGGATAGAAGAAGCCATCACCCCGCGCACGCGGGCCATCATGGTGGTTCATCTTTATGGACAGGCCGTGCGCATGGAGAAAATCTGGGCTCTGGCAGAAAAATACCATCTTAAAGTATTTGAAGACTGCGCTCAGGCACACGGAGCCGTCTATCAGGGACAAAAAGTAGGAAATCTGAGCGACGCCGGAGCATTCTCCTTCTATCCGGGCAAAAATCTCGGCTGCATGGGCGACGGAGGCGGCATCACCACCAACAGCAAGGAGCTGTATGAAAAAATAAAGGCTCTGGCCAATTACGGTTCCGACCGCAAGTATCACCATATTTACAAAGGAACAAACTCCCGCCTCGATGAAATTCAGGCCGCCGTCCTGGACGTAAAGCTGAGCAGACTCGATGCCGACAACGCCCGGCGCCGGGAAATCGCCACCTTCTACCGCACGCACATCACCAATCCCCTCATAAGCCTTCCTCAGACGTATGACGAGCAGGCCGCCGTATGGCATGTATTCACCGTGCGCACGAAGAAGCGAGATGAATTCCAAAAATATCTTTCCGAGAACGGCATACATACCATCATTCACTATCCTACGCCGCCGCACAAGCAGATTGCCTATGCGGAATGGAGCGAGCTCTCCTTCCCCATCACGGAAAAAATTCATCGGGAAATCATCTCACTTCCCATGTCTCCGGTCATGACCAGGGAAGAAATAGAGTTCGTTGTCGATACCGTAAACAATTGGCAAGAATAAAAGGACGACAGTGTGATGGCGAATCCTCTGGTTTCTGTCATTATCCCGTCATGGCGGCATGAACGTTATATCAGGGAGTGCATGGAATCCATCATAGCCCAGAGCTACAGTCCCATTGAGCTTCTGGTTATTGATGATGCATCACCGGACGGCACGCTGCAAGAGGCGGAAAAGCTGCGTCCCCAGTGCGAAGCCCGTTTTGTACGTACGGTCATGTTCTCCAAGGAAAAAGGAAATGCCGCTGCATCGTGCAACACGGGCATCGCCATGGCACAGGGAAAATACGTCTATCTCATCGCTTCGGACGATGTCGCAGAGCCCGAGGCGATAAAGGAACTGGTGGAAGTACTGGAAGCCCGTCCCGATCTGGTTCTGGCCGTTGGGGATTCCATCCTTATAGACGACAAGTCCTGCCGCATCGGCTGGGATGCCGACCAGAGAAGCGTTCCTCTTGATCATGCGCCGTTCAAGACGTTCGGAGATTTTTTCAAATTGAACGAACCGTTCCGACGTCCGGGAGGTTTCGGCAGCTATGCATCGCTTCTGGAAGATAACTACATTCCCAACGGATATTTGATGCGCACTTCGGCACTGCGAACTGCGGGAGGCTACAACACCTCCGTACTGGTGGAAGACTGGTACATGAATCTCCAGCTCGCAAAGCTTGGCGGCATGGCATATCTTCCAAAAATTCTGTTTCGTTACCGCTGGCATAACGCTAATACCATCAAAACATATGCAACGGAAGAGTTACGAAACAAGATATACCGACAGATATACGGTCTTGAAGAACCATACTGTCGAGACCATGGTTTTCTTTCCATTCTTCGACGAAGACACCCCGACAGCATACGCAATCGCTGGCACAGACTGCGACGCAAGGTCCTCAAGGCCGTCAATCATATATTTTACATCAACATTGCCAAAAGAAAACTGAGTATCTTTGGACATAATTTCCGCTTATGAGGTGAGACATGAAAGTTATACAGACAGGTATTGACGGGCTTTATGTTCTCGAACCACACGTTTTTATCGACAGCAGAGGCTATTTTTTCGAAAGCTACAACAAAACTTCTTTTGAAAATGCAGGACTTTACTATAATTTTGTACAGGACAACCAGTCGAAGTCCAGCTATGGAACAGTAAGAGGGCTGCATTTTCAAAAAGGAGAACATGCCCAGGCCAAGCTTGTGCGGGTCATTGAAGGCACCGTGCTTGACGTGGCCGTGGATCTTCGCCGGGCATCCCCAACATACGGAAAATACCTCTCGGTAGAACTTTCGGGAGACAACAACCGTATGATGCTGATTCCCCGCGGTTTCGCCCACGGATTCTCCGTTCTCAGTGAAACGGCTGTTTTTTCCTACAAATGCGACAATTTCTATTGCAAGGAGTCCGAAGGCGGCATCCGCTTCGATGACCCCACTCTCGCCATCGACTGGCGCATCGACATGACCCGAGCGCTTACCTCGGAAAAGGACAAACTGCATCCCTTCTTTACGGAGTTTGAATCATGCTTCTAGTCACGGGTGCGACAGGTCAGCTCGGCCGGGAGCTTCGACGTGTTCTGGGAAACCGGGCAGTGTACGTCGGACGCAAGGAGCTCGACATTGCCGACGAAACGGCAGTGAAGGCGCTTTTTGCTGCGCAGTCGTTTGACTTCGTCATCAACTGTGCAGCCTATACCGCCGTCGACAAGGCGGAAGACGACGTCGAGGCCGCGGACAGAACAAACCGTCTCGGCCCTGCCATCCTTGCCCGTTACGGCCACCGCATCATTCACGTTTCCACGGACTATGTCTTCGACGGAAGCTCCTGCCTTCCCTACAGGGAAAATGACGCGACAAATCCCGTTTCCGTCTACGGCAAGACCAAACTGGCGGGCGAAGAAGCCGTGATCAACGAAGCGGAAACGGCGGTGATCATCCGCACGTCCTGGCTCTATTCCGACTTCGGCAAGAACTTCGTCAAGACAATGCTCCGCCTCGGCTCGGAGCGTGAGAGCCTCGGCGTGGTGTTCGATCAGGTCGGAACTCCCACCTATGCAGCCGATCTGGCGGCAGCCGTCGTGTCCATGCTGCCGCAGATAAGGCCTGGCATGAAGGAAATCTATCATTACAGCAACGAGGGCGTAGCCAGCTGGTATGACTTTGCCGTTGCCATCATGGAAGAGTCGCGTCGTTCCTGCGCCGTTCGCCCCATCGAAAGCGCCGACTACCCCACACGGGCCGCACGTCCAGCCTTCAGCGTACTCAACAAGGCAAAAGTCAAAAAGGACTTCGGACTCTCCATTCCTTACTGGAAGGATGGACTCCGACGAATGTTGAAAACTATTTCAAACTGAGAAAGACAACTATGGAAGTTCTCTGCAAAGGGAGAGCTTCCGATTTTCTTGCTCTTCTCATCATGTCAGGATACTCATCATGAAATCCATACTCGTCACCGGCGGCGCCGGATTCATAGGCTCCAACTTTGTTCCGTACTTCTGCACGAAGTACCCGGAGTATCACGTCATCAACCTCGACAAGCTCACCTATGCGGGCAATCTCGACAACGTGAAGGAATGCGAGGACATGCCCAACTATACCTTTGTGCAGGGCGACATTTGTGACGAGGGCTTCGTGGAACGGCTCTTTGCGGAACACGACATCCGCGGCGTCATACACTTTGCCGCAGAAAGCCATGTGGACAATTCCATCAAGGGCCCCCGCGCCTTCATGGAAACCAACTACATGGGAACCTTCACCCTCATGGAAACGGCACGCCGCCACTGGATGGACGCCCCGGGCAAGGTGAAGCCGGGATACGAGGAAGCCAGATTCCATCACATTTCCACCGACGAGGTGTACGGCACGCTGGGCGCCACCGGATACTTTGCCGAAACAACGCCCTATGCTCCCAACAGTCCCTATTCCGCCAGCAAGGCGGGATCGGACTTCATCGTGCGCGCCTACCATCACACCTACGGCATGAACGTGACCACCTCCAACTGCTCGAACAACTACGGGCCCAAGCAGCATCACGAAAAGTTCATCCCCGTCATCATCAGCAAGTGTCTTTCGGAGCAGCCCATTCCGGTATACGGCAACGGCTCCAACATCCGCGACTGGCTCTACGTGCTCGACCACTGCAAGGCCATCGACCTCATTTTTCACAAGGGACGCAGCGGTGAAACCTACAACATCGGCGGCCACAACGAGCGGGACAACCTTCAGATCCTGCACAAGGTGTGCTCAATTCTGGATGAACGCCGTCCGCGCAGAAACGGCGCGAAATATGAGGAGCTCATGACCTTCGTCTCCGACCGCCCGGGGCATGACAAGCGCTATGCCATCGATCCCACCAAGATCGTGACCGAACTCGGCTGGAAGCCCGATGAAAACTTCGACTCCGGCATTGTGAAGACCGTGGACTGGTATCTGAAAAAACTGGGATAATCCATGAAGCGTCTCGCTCTCTATGTTTTCTGGGAAAAGGACGGCATCGTCCGCGATTATGTATCGTACTATCTGGAAGGTCTCAAAAGCGTCGCTCAGGATATTACGGTCATCGTAAACGGCTGTTTGTCCCCGGAAGGTCGTACCAGGCTGAAAAAGCAGGGCATCGACATTCTCGTCAGAAAAAATGAAGGGCTTGATTTCGGAGCGTGGCAGCATGCCCTTCTCCATAAGGGATGGGACAAGCTCCATGAGTACGATGAGCTTATTCTCTGCAACTGCTCCTGCTATGGTCCGGTGTACCCCTTTTGGGAAATGTTCAACACCATGAGCCGCAGATCCTGCGACTTCTGGGGGATCAATCGCCAGCCTGCCCTTCCCGGCAGGTTTCTGGGCACGGCACAGCAGCGCTTCCCCGTCAGGGAGCACATCCAGTCCTACTTTTATGTGTTCAGAAAAGAGGCTATGACCTCCCCGGTCTTTCAGGATTGGTGGAACAATCTCCGCTGCGCTGAAAGCTACTGGGAGGAGGTCGGCCTTCACGAAATGGCGTTCTCCGGCCATCTGGAAGAAAAAGGCCTCAGCGGCTCGACCTACATGGACTTTGAAAAATACCGCCGTCTTGCCCCGGAGGGAGACGCCTTCAACGTCTGCGCGGACATTCAGCTCGTCGAGGACAGAAATCCCCTCGTCAAGCGCAAGCTCATTCTGGGCAACTCCCCTGCGGTCATTCCGGTGCTCAAACACATCATCCATGCAACGGACTACCCCCTCGGCTGCATCACCGATGATCTCGGACGGGAATTTCCCTATTCCCGTCTCAGGCACGACAAATGCAGAATACTGTCCTGCTGCCTGGGAGGAACGGCCCGGGAACACTACAAGGTCAAGGCCTTCAAATACGATCTGCTGAAAGAGGCGGCCCTTTCAAAATAATTCCACAGTAAAGCACACGAACGCCTACCGGCTCTTATCCGTCCCGGACATAGACGCGGCCGCACGCTTCTGTCCGCAGCGCCGTGAGCTCTCCCCGCAATCGCATGCCGCCTTGCGGGGAGGCGACGCAGGCCGTGCCGGGGCATGCCCCAGAAGCCCGACACGGGCTCTCGCTTCCAGAGCGCCTTCTCCCGCAAGCCGCACCGTTTTTTCCCTCAACGCACAAGGCCCGCGCTGCTTTCACAGCGCGGGCCTTGTGGTATCAGGCTTTCAGACCGACGTATTCAGACTAATACAGACCGAGCACGCCGCCGCCGATGAAGAGCACGCTGGCGACGCACAGGGGAATCCAGATGAAGGAAATGGTCACGCCGGCCTTGAGCCAGTCCTTCATGGAATAGTAGCCGTACTGATAGGTCACGAGCTGCACGGCATCGATGACCAGCACCAGGGAGGCGGAGGCAAGGAAGCCCAGAGGCAGCGCGAGCACCACGGGATTGAGGCCCTTGCTCTGGGCCAGAGCGATGATCATGGGCATGAATACGGCGATGATGGCCGTGGAGTTGGTGACGAGCAGATGAATCCACATGGCGAAGAAGCCGATGATGAGCATGATGAGCCAGGTGGGCAGGTCAAGCAGACCGCCGAGGAAGGTATTGCCCATCCAGGCGGCGGCGCCGCTTTCCCACAGGGACATGCTGAGCGAGCAGGCGCCGCCTATGAGCATGAGGATGCTCCATCCCATGCGGGGACCGGCATAATTCCAGTCGATGAGATCCACGCCGGGAACGAACAGCACCGCGCCTGCGATGACGGCGAGAATGGGCAGGGGAATGTGGTGGATGCTGTCGGTGCACCACAGGATGATGTTCACCAGCATGAAGATGACGAACTTCTTTTCATCCCTGCTCATGGGACCGAGATCCTTCCATGCGTCCTCAAAGCATTCCGTGCCTTCCAGATAATCGAGTTCCAGAGGGAACAGCTTGAGAAGGATGAACCACACCACGGGAATGAGCACGATGGCGACCGGCACGCCTATGGCGGCCCACTCAAGGAAGCTCATGTCCACGCCCGCCATGTCACGCAGGAACTGCATGGTGAGGATGTTCATGGATGCGCCGGTAGGAGTGGCTATGCCGCCCATGAGCACGCCTATGGGAAGACCGATCATGATGGCACGGGCAAAGTTGCTGCCGTTTGCCTGGCACTTGTTCTGCTCCACGACCTTGAGGGCGATGGGCGCCAGCATGACCACCACGGGGACGTCGGCCATGAAGGCGGAAAGGATGGTGCCGCCGGCAATGAAGCACAGAAGCAGCCGCGAAGGACTGCCTCCCGCCAGGCGGGAAATCCACAGCGCCACACGTTCGGAGAAGCCGGAACGGGTGAAGGCGAACGTGACGCAGAACATGCCGAAGCAGAAGAAGACGATGGGGTTGGCGAAGTTGGCGAGAGCCTTGTTGAAGGGGGCCGCGCCGGAGAGCGGCTGAAGCATGGTCATGAGAATGGCGGCCACGGCAAGAGGCAGGGCGTCGGTCACCCAGATGATGACGGCCGCCACCATGAGGGCGATGGAACACTGTCCCTGGTGGGAAAGTCCGTCCACGGGACCGAAGCCGTAGGCAATGGCGATGTAGGCCGCCACGGCGGCCAGGAGCTTTATGGCGCGCTGGGAGGAAAAGGGGATGGCGTTGATGATTTCGGCTTTCTCAGACATGTAGGTTTCTCCGATGGGAAATTTCTCGTCAGCATCCCGCGGGGCGGGAAGGCATCATGGCAAGACCGCCGCGCCGCAAAGGCATATGCCTCCTCCGGCGCAGAAGTCGCGCCGGATCAGTGAATGCTCCAGCCCTCGTCCACAAAAAGGGCCTGTCCCGTGATCATGGCCGCCTCGTCGGAGGCGAGGAAGGCCACGGCCGCACCTATCTCCTCAGGCTGCACGAGACGACCGAGCAGCATTTTGGGATGCACGGAAGACGCAGAGCCCATGGCCTTCGTCATTTCGGTGGCCACGATGGCCGGCCCCACGGCGTTGACCGTGATGCCGAGAGGAGCCCACTCCAGAGCCAGAGCCCGGGTGAGCACGTTGATGCCGCCCTTGCTCGTCTGATAGGGCACGCGCTTGTCCAGGACGTTGGTGGAAAGACTGGAGGTGATGTTGATGATGCGTCCGCCGCCCGTCATATGCTTCACGGCCGCCTGCGCGATGAAGAACGGAGCCTTGAGATTGACGCTCAAAATGCTGTCCCAGCACTCTTCCGTCACTTCAAGGGCGGGCACGGGACGATTGACGCCCGCGTTGTTCACCAGAATGTCGAGCCCGCCGAGCGCCGCAGCGTCTTCATCAATGGCCGCCGGAAGCTCTGCCGTCCGCGTGATGTCCATGACGCGGCACACGGCCTTTCGTCCCTGTTCACCAATGAGACGCGCCGTTTCCTTCAGTCCTTCCTCGTTGACGTCCCAGCAGGCGACGTCGGCGCCGCGCGAGGCGAGAGCAAGGGCTATGGCCCGTCCCAGTCCCCGGCCGGCTCCGGTCACAAGCGCTTTCTTTCCCTGCAATCCTTGTCCGTTCATTCCTTATCTCCTTTGCCGTTTCACACAGCCCGCATGCTCTGCAAAGGCCATGCCAACAAAATATTTCTTCATGATGAAGCTGCCATGTGCAAATAAGCATTTTTCATGCCATTCCCATTAAATTTGAAATATCAATTGGTTAATAAATATTCCCGATAATGGAACATACTATGTTTTGGTAAGTTGAGTTATAAAAAAAAGAGACTGCACTCTTTTTTTTGTCATCACTCATAACAGACGAATTTGCGCCGCAAAAAGAAAACTCCATTTTTATCAAGAAAACGAAGACACAAAAAAATGTGACAATAAATGGCATATTAATTGCTATTTATTGTCACATTTACCCATTAACGCTTTCTGCGCCGCAAAGGGCATTATTCATCAACCTGTTGTTTTCATGGCATTTTCAACTTTGGCACGCATTTTGCTTCATTGTCGGGCATAGCACGCCCGGATCTTCCGCGTGAAGGTCCTCAACCATTCAAGGAGCAAGTCATGGCCATACACGGCATTCCCACCGGCGTTCATCGTTACGACAAGGAACTGTGCTGCGACGGTTACAATCTGTTCAGCCCCTATTTCAGAAACGAGACTCACCTCATCAACATGGAAGGCGAAATAGTCCACACCTGGAAGACCAACTACTTCCCCGGTCTGTTCGCCCACCTCATGCCCAACGGCGATCTCGTCCGCGGCATCCGCGTGCCCGATCAGGCCGTGCTCTTTGCCGGAACCACGGGCGGCTTCGAACGGTACGACTGGGACGGCAACCTGCTCCAGCGCTACATCAAGAACGACCATGAGACCCAGCAGGTGCTCTCGCACGCCTTCTGCCCCATGCCCAACGGCAACACCATCGTCATCTGCCTGGAAAAGAAGAGCAACGAGGAGGCCTACGCCCGCGGCCGCATTCCCGGCACGCTGCCCGAAGAAGGCGAATGGTTTGAAGGCAAGCAGCACAAGGGACTGTTCCTCGATTATCTGATGGAAATCGACAAGGACAACAACGTGGTCTGGGAATGGCACCTGTGGGACCATGTTGGCGACGCGCCCGACGAGTTCAACCTGAACTACATTCTGCCTCCGGCGGCCCACTATTTCTCCACCGTGGACTGGGTGCACTTCAACGCCGTGGACTACGACCCCATTCATGACCGCGTGTGCATGACCTGCCGCAACTTCGGCGAGTTCGTCATCGTGGACCGCAAGACCGGCAAGCTCATCTACCGCTGGGGCAATCCCTCCACTCATCTGCGCGGCCGCAAGCCCGGCTGGCTGGACGACGGCGATCAGCAGCTTTTCGGCCCGCACTGCGGCACCTTCATCAACGAAGGCAAGCACATTCTCATCCACGACAACGGCTGGTTCCGTCCCAAGGGCAACCGCTCCCGCGCTCTGGAAGTGGACATTGAAACCGGCAAGATCGTGTGGTCCTACGAATCCCACAATCCGCAGAACTTCACCTCTCCCTATCAGAGCTCCGTTCAGCGTCTGCCCAACGGCAACACGCTCATCTGCTCCACGGGTTCCGGTCAGATCTTCGAAGTCACGCCCGGCCCGCAGCCCCGCGTGGTGTGGGAATTCGTGTGCCCCTGGCTGCAGGACGGCCGCACCGTCAACTACCTTGACGACACCGACGTGCTCTACAGCACCACGTCCCACATCATCAAGGAAGGCCACATGAAGAACATGATTCACCGCGTGTACCGCTACGCCAAGGACTATCCCGCCTTCCAGGGCAAGGATCTCTCGCACGGCGTGCCCATCGATCCTTCCATCGTGCGCCTGTGGGAAATGGAACCCTTCAAGTCCGGCTACGAACGCGCCAAGAAGAATCCCTGGCCGCAGCCCATTGCCTACCGAGAAAACCCCGACGTCAAATAGGCCCCGGTTCTTCGCCCGAGCCGACACAAACTCCCCTTGACGGCGGGACAAGTCTCCATTGCCCGCGTTCTTTTGCTCCGGCGCTTCCTTCACGGAACGCGCAGACGGTCATGCCCATCGCCGTTCGCCGCAAAAGATCATGAACGTCCCGCCCTTCGGTCCGTCATGGCCTCCCATGACGGACCGTTTTTTGTCCGTTTTCCGTTCTGCGGAAAAAGTTCAGTGAACAAGCCGGACTCCGGCAGGAATTCAGTGTCTGTCGCGCATGCGGCGCGCCTCGGCGCGTTCGGCCTGCTCGTCGGCGCTTTTCCGGTCGGCCTCGTCGCGCGGCTCGAACAGGCGGCCGCGCATGACGGCGTTCCCTCCATAACGGGAACGAAGAGCGTCCACGGCCCTGTTCAGTCTGTCGCGTCTGCCTTCGTCCTTTTCCGGTTCCTTTTCGGGCAGCAGGGAAAGCTGCACGGGCCCTCCGGCCTCAAAGCCGGAAACGCCCACGCCGATGAGACGGACCCTGTCCGCAAGTTCCAGAGAGTCGAGAATGCCGCAGGCCGTCTCGTAGATGCTCTCGGTGCTGCATATTCTGTGCTCCAGCGTGACCTGGCGCGTTATCTGATGAAAGTCGGCGTACTTTATCTTGAGCGTCACCGTGCGTCCGGCCAGCCCCTGTCCGCGCAGAGAAGCCCCCACTCTCTCGGCATGACGCAGAATCCAGGTTTTCAGGAACTCCCGGTCCCGCGTGTCTTCATCGAGGGTCACTTCCGCGCTTTCCGACTTGGGCGGCGACCACGGCATCACCTCCCGGGGATCTTCGCCGCGTGCCCTTTCGCAGAGCACGATTCCGGCCTTGCCGTAGCGGGTGCGCCAGAACTCCTCCGCATAGCGCGACACGTCGCCGCATGTCTTCACGCCGAGTCTTGCCAGCTCCTCGGAAAAGCGCCTTCCCACGCCGGGCACGGCGGTCACGGGAAGCGTCGCCAGAAATTCCGGAACACGTTCTCTTTCAAGCATGAACAGTCCGTCGGGCTTGCGCTTCTCCGACGCTATCTTGGCCAGAAACTTCACCGGCGCTATGCCCACGGAGCAGGTCAGGCCGCCCGTGGCTTCCCTTACCGCGGCCTTGAGAGCGCGTCCCATGGCATCCACCGGCCCGAACAGCCGCTCAAGTCCCGTGGCGTCGAGATAGGCCTCGTCCACGGAAGCCATTTCCACCTTCGGCGAAAAGGACGCAATGGTCTCGCGCACCAGCGCGGACATTTCCACATAGCGGCGCATTCTCGGCCGCACGTACACGGCCTGCGGACAGCGACGTTTCGCTTCGGCAATGGGCATGGCCGAACGCACGCCGAAACGACGCGCCTCGTAGGAGCAGGTGCTCACCACGCCGCGATGGTCTCCGCCCACCACCACGGGACGGCCGCGCAGCGACGGGTTGTCGAGCTGTTCTATGGACGCAAAAAAGGCATCCATGTCCATGTGCATGATCCAGCGCTGCGATGAACTCAAGGCTCCGTCTCCCGAAAAGCCGCAGAATATGAAAATCTCGTTACAGAGGGCCCCTTTCCGAGGATTGTCCTTGACAAAGGGGGGGGGTCTCTCTAAGGAAGAAGTACCCGTCCTCATCATGCCCTTGAGCAAAAAAAAGGGCAACCTCGGGCCTCCCCGGCCCTTCTTTTTTCCATTCCCATAAGGAGTCAGGATCGTTGGCCAGAAAGAAATCTATGCAGAAGTGGACTGTGGAAGATTCCGTCGACCTGTACGGCATCCGCAACTGGAGTTCAGGATATTTTGACATCTCTCCGAACGGCGAGGTGGTCATTCGTCCCTTCGGTCGCGACGGAGGCCCGGAAGTCAGCGTTCTGGAAATCATCCGCGAACTCAAGGCGCGCGGGTACGACCTGCCCGTGCTGCTCCGCATCGAGAACATTCTGGATTCCCAGATATCTCTTCTGCATCAGACCTTCCGCGCCGCCATCAGCGAACTCGGCTACAAGGGCGAATACCGCGGCGTGTTTCCCATCAAGGTGAATCAGCAGCAGCAGGTCGTGGAAAAGATCGCCCAGTACGGCGCCGCCTACCATCACGGTCTCGAAGTCGGATCCAAGGCCGAGCTCATCGCGGCCATAAGCCAGCTCAAGAGCCGCGAGGCCTGCCTCATCTGCAACGGCTACAAGGACGAGGAATTCATCGATCTCGGCCTGCACGCCCTCAGCATGGGCTTCAACGTCATCTTCGTTCTGGAAATGCCGGGCGAGCTCGAGGTCATTCTCGAAGAGGCCAAGCGCCTGAACATCCGCCCGCAGATCGGCGTGCGCGTGAAGCTCAGCACCAAGGCCAGCGGCCACTGGTCGGAATCGGGCGGCGAACGTTCCGCCTTCGGCCTCACCTCCGCGCAGATCGTGGACGTCGTGGACATTCTTAAAGAACACGACATGCTCGACACCTTCAAGCTCATGCACTATCACCTCGGCTCGCAGGTGCCCAACATCCGCGACATCCGCGCCGCGGTCATGGAAGCCACGCGCATTTACGCGAGCCTCGTGCAGGAAGGTGCGGCCATGGGCTATCTCGACCTCGGCGGCGGTCTCGCCGTGGACTACGACGGATCGCACACCAACTACGTGAGCTCGCGCAACTACACCATGATGGAATACTGCACCGACGTGGTGGAAGCCGTCATGACCATTCTCGACGAGCAGGGCATCGCGCATCCGCACATCATCACGGAATCCGGCCGCGCCACGGTGGCCTATTATTCCATTCTGCTCTTCAACGTGCTCGACGTGAGTCTCATCGAAGTGGGCAGTCTGCCGGAAGAACTGCCCGAGGACGCCCCCGAGCCCGTGCGCAACCTGAAGGACACCCTGCAGAACATCAACCCCCGCAATCTGCAGGAAACCTACAACGACGCCATCTATTACTATGATGAAATGCGCCAGCTCTTCATTACCGGACGCGTCACCCTTCGTCAGAGAACGCTTGCCGAACGCTTCTTCTGGGCGATCATGCGCGTGCTCTCCGAAGAGAAGAACCGCGTGAAGTACATTCCCAAGGAGCTCAACGAAATCGACTCCATGCTGGCGGACATCTACTACTGCAACTTCAGCGTGTTCCAGTCGCTGCCCGACAGCTGGGCCATCGATCAGCTCTTCCCGGTCATGCCCATACACCGCCTCAACGAATTTCCCGAAAGGCAGGGCATCCTTTCCGACCTCACCTGCGACAGCGACGGCCGCATTTCCCACTTCATCGATCCGCAGGGCCTCAAGACCACGCTTGAGCTGCATCCCCTCAAGGAGGGCGAAGAATACTATCTCGGCACCTTCCTCGTGGGCGCCTATCAGGAAACGCTGGGCGATCTGCACAACCTGCTCGGCGACACCAACGTGGTGTCCGTGCGCATTCAGGAAGACGGCAGCTACGACTTCGTCCGCGAAATCGACGGCGACTCCGTGTCCGACATCCTCGCCTACGTGGAATACGATCCGCACCGCGTGCTCGTGGGCATACGCAAGTCCGCGGAACGGGCCGTGCGCGAAAACCGCATCACGCCCGCCCAGCGCTATCAGCTCATGCAGGCCTTTGAAGACGGCCTGCGCGGCTACACCTACTTTGAACGCTAGGAAAGGCCGGAGGGAACCTGTTCCCTCCGCATCCCTTTCCCCTGCCGAGAACCTCGTTCTCCCCTTTATTCATAAGGCCTTCAGAGCGCGGTTTCCTTCCGCCTCCGAACCCTTCATCTGCAAGGAGCAAGAACATGGCAAAGGTACTTATCATCGGCGCAGGCGGCGTAAGCTCCGTCGCCACGCACAAGTGCGCGCAGGCCGCTGACGTTTTTACCGACATAGTGCTGGCCAGCCGCACGAAATCCAAATGCGACGCCATCGCCGCAAGCGTGAAGGAACGCTGCGGTCGCGACATTGAAACCGCTCAGGTGGACGCCGACAACGTGCCCGAGCTCACGGCTCTCATCCGCCGCGTGCAGCCCGATCTGGTCATGAACATCGCTCTGCCCTATCAGGACCTGCACATCATGGACGCCTGCCTCGAGGCCGGCGTGAACTATCTCGACACCGCCAACTACGAACCGCCGAACGACGCCCACTTTGAATACAAATGGCAGTGGGCCTATCAGCAGAAGTTCAAGGACGCGGGCCTGTGCGCGCTGCTCGGCTCCGGCTTCGATCCCGGCGTGACCAACGTGTTCTGCGCCTACGCGCAGAAGCATCTCTTCGATGAGATCCACGTGCTCGACATCATCGACGCCAACGCCGGCGACCACGGTCTGCCCTTCGCCACCAACTTCAACCCCGAAATCAATCTGCGCGAAGTGTCGGCCAATGGCCGCTACTGGGAACGCGGCGAATGGGTGGAAACCGATCCGCTGTCGTGGAAGATGAACTTCGACTTTCCCGAAGGCATCGGCAAGCGCAACTGCTACCTCATGTACCATGAGGAACTGGAATCGCTGGTGCAGAACCTCAAGGGCATACGTCGCGCCCGCTTCTGGATGACCTTCGGCGACTCCTACCTGAACCACCTTCAGGTGTTCAAGAACGTGGGACTCATCGGCATCGAGCCCGTGAAGTTTCAGGGCCACGACATCGTGCCTCTCCAGTTCCTGGCCAAGCTTCTGCCCGACCCCGCCTCCCTCGGTCCCCGCACCGTGGGCAAGACCTGCATCGGCTGCCTGATGCACGGCGTGAAGGACGGAAAGAAGCGCACCGCCTACATCTACAACATCTGCGATCATCAGGAATGCTACCGCGAGCTCGGCTCGCAGGCCATTTCCTACACCACCGGCGTGCCCGCCATGGTGGGCGCCATGATGATGGTGACCGGAAAGTGGAACAAGCCCGGCGTGTGGAACATGGAACAGATGGACCCCGATCCCTTCCTGGAAGTGCTCGGCACGTACGGTCTGCCCTGGAAGGTCACCGAGCCCGACCTGTAGGAGCAAAGCGGAACCCTTTCCGCAGCAAAAAACGTATCCGAATCCCGGGGAGCGGGCGGGATGAGCCCGTCCGCTCTTCCTATCTTCCGGAGGCGACATGACTGCCGAAGAACAGATAGCCAGACTGGAAGAGCTGGCCTACTTTCAGGAAAAGCTGCTCTCGCAGCTCAACGAGGCGCTCATAGGCCAGCAGAAGCAGATCGATGCTCTAGAAAAGCGCCTTGCCGACGTGGAGGAAAACGTGACCACGCTGCTCGACGCCTCGCAGGACGGCCCGGTGAACACGCTGCCGCCCCACTACATGCCCGAGCGCTACTGAAGCCTTCATGCCGCCCGCAGACCGAACCGTCTCCCGGAGCCGTCCGCAGGCCACGACCGCGAACGCCCCTCCTCCCCGGCCGGCCGGGTTCCGTGTCCTTTTCCCCGCATAGGCGGCCGATCCGCCGAAACACGCCCTCATCCGGCGCCTTCTGCAAGGCGCCAGGCTCAACCTTCAACCCGCCGAGCGCCATGAACGACTATCTTGCCAGACTCCGCCCCGAATCGTGGCCTTCCCCCTGCTTTGTCACCGACCTCGCCCTGCTGAAAAAGAACGCCGCCGTTCTCGACGACGTGCAGAAGCGCACGGGTGCGAAAATCATGCTCGCGCTCAAGTGCTTTTCCCAGTGGATGACCTTCCCCGTGCTCTCGCGCGCCATGCGCGGCCCGCTCTACGGCTGCTGCGCAAGCTCGCCCGACGAGGCGAGACTCGCCAGAGAGGATTTCTGCGGAGAAGTGCACGCCTTTGCCGCGGCCTGGAGCGAAGAGGAACTTGCCGAAACGCTGCGCTACGCCGATCACATCGTGTTCAACTCCTTCGCGCAGTGGAAGAAGTTCCGTCCGCTGGTGCAGAAGGCCGAAAACGAGCGCGGCATGACCATAGAATGCGGCCTCCGGCTCAATCCCGAGCACTCCGAGGGCGCGGTGCCCATCTACGACCCCTGCTCCCCCGGTTCCCGGCTCGGCATACGGCCCGCAGCCTTCCATGCCGAGCTTGAACGCGATCCCCACGCCCTCGACGGCATAAGCGGCCTGCACTTCCACACGCTCTGCGAGCAGAACGCCGACAGCCTCGCACGCACGCTGGAAGCGGTGGAAAAGCACTTCGGCGCCTACTTTTCCAGAATGAAGTGGATCAACTTCGGCGGCGGCCATCACATCACCCGCGCCGACTACGACATCGATCTTCTGTGCCGCTGCATCGAGCAGGTGCGCGACACCTACCATGTGCAGGTCTATCTTGAGCCCGGCGAAGCCGTGGCCCTCAACGCAGGCGTGCTCATCGCCACGGTGCTCGACGTCGTACAGGCCGACATGCCCATCGCCATTCTGGACACCTCCGCCGCCTGCCACATGCCGGACGTGCTGGAGATGCCCTACCGGCCGAACGTCATCGGCGCAGGAGAACCCGGAGAAAAGAACTTCACCTTCCGTCTGGCGGGCAAGTCCTGCCTTGCGGGCGACGTCATCGGAGAATACTCCTTCGACACTCCTCTAAAGAGCGGCGACAGGCTGGTCTTCCTCGACATGGCCATCTACAGCATGGTGAAGACCACCACCTTCAACGGCCTGCGCCTGCCTTCCATCGCCATATGGGATTCGGAAACCGACCAGCGCCGCGTCACCCGCACGTTCGGCTACGAGGACTTCCGCAGCCGCCTGTAGAACGCTTCAAATTAAACAGACGGGGCCCCTTCCGCGACCAGTACGGAAGGGGCCCCTTTTTTCAGCGCTTGAACGTCAGTCCGTCGGCCTCGAAGGGAAGGTATTTCGCCTCCTTCCCTTCGGGGCTGCCGTAATAGGCCATCCAGTACGGACGGAAAAACGTCTCCACGCCCATCTCGCCGAAGGTCGGCAGATTGCGGCACATGCGCATGACGATGCGCCGGGCAAAGTTCATGGCGGCTTCCCCCGCCTCGCCGCTCTCCATCTCAAAGCGGCCGTTCTGAAAGTGCTCTCCCTGAACGGACGCCAGCACGAGGTCCGTGTCCTTCATGGCGCAGCGGCCGTAAAGAGCGTTCACCGCCACGCTCATGACGCCGCCGGTTTCATGCCTGCGGAAGGGAAAACGCCGGGCCTCCACGGCATAACGCAGCGTGACCATGTAGAAGCGCACGTACTCCAGCCGCAGTTCCGTGAGCGGCTTCCGGACGAATATCCTGCCCAGGAGCCCGCCCTTTCCGGCGGCCCGACGGAACGCCTCCTCCCGGGCAAGGGTGACGGGGGTAGCCATCATGTCCATAGAAAGCTCCACAGCGGCGCTCCATCCGAGAGGAAGAGCGGCAGATGTCCATCAGCCATGCTGGCGAAAAAAGTCACGAATGGCAAGCACCGTGATGGACAGGCAGACCACGGCCACCAGCCCCGGCAGAATGTAGCCGAGCATACTCACGCCGCTCACGAGTCCCCACACGAGGACCACGGCTTCCACAATGATGGCCACAACGAACTTGATGTCGGCAGCAGCGCTCTGTTCCATGACACACTCCTTTTTCAGCATTCATTGACGGGTTCGGCATTGCGGTCGATGGGCTTGCCTATCATGTTCCCGAGAAGGAACAGCAGGAAGGACACCGGCAGGGCCACGAGAACGGGCTTGAGTCCGAAGGGATTGCCCATGGCCTGCCAGACCAGGGTGGTGCCCATGCCTCCGAGCATGCTGAGGAAGCCTCCCGCCACGGTAAAGCGCCATCTCCAGAACAGTCCGCCGAGCACCGGCACGAAGGCCGACGAGAGATAGAGACCGCCGAGGAAGATGACGGCGTCGAGCACGGCGGAGAACTGGAAGGCCAGAAGGCAGCCGCTCAGACCTATGCAGACCATGAAAATGCGCGTGAGCCGTATCTGTTCCTTGTCCGTCATGCAGGGGCGGAACATGGGCTTGATGAGGTCGCAGGTGAGCGTGGTGGCGCCGACGAGGAAAAGGAACTCATGGTGGACATGATGACCGCGAGGATGGAGCATATCCACAGGCCCGTCAAAAACGGCGGCATGGCGTTGATGGCCATGGTGAGGAAGGCCTTGCTGCCCTGCAGCTCGGGATACATGGCTCTTGCGCCGAGGCCGAGCATGGTCATGACGGTGTCGAAGGCCATCCAGATGAGCAGGCAGGTCAAATAGGCGCGCTTGGCGGTCTTCGCACTGTTGGAGGCGCCGAAACGCTGATAGGCTGCGGGGTCGGCATAGACCTGGAAGCCCAGGAGGAAGAAGACGAGAAGCTGACTTACGGGCAGTCCGCCCGTAGGCGAGAAGTGACCGGCAGGAAGCGCTGCGCGCAGTCCCTCGAATCCGCCGACGCTGCTCCACACGCCGGGCAGCAGAAGAAGCGTAAGGCTGGTCATGAGGAAGAACTGCAGAACGTCCGTCATGACCACGGACCACAGACCGCCGAACATGGAATAACATATGACCACGCCCACGATGACCGCGCCGATGATCCAGTTGGGCAGGCCCGTGACGGTATTGCCCATGATGCCTACGGAAACGATGTCCATGAGACGGCTGGAATAGCACACGATGAGTATGGCGCCGAGAATGGCCACGGGTCTGGCGTACAGCCTGCCGAGAAGGGCGGGAATGGTGTTTTCCTTCACGCCGCGCACGCGCGGAGCCACCCACAGTGCCAGAGGAATGCGGCCGAGATGCGCGGGCACGCACCAGACCACGAAGGCGGCTATGCCGGCGTTGAAGGCCAGTTCCGCGGTGCCGAACACCGCACCGGAGCCGTACCATGTGGCGGCGACCGTGGCCACGACCATGGGATAGGACAGGGCTCTGCCCGCCATGAGATAGTCTTCGGAGTTCTTCACCTTTCGGGAAACATACCAGCCCACCAGAATCATGATGCTGAGGTACATGAATATGGCCAGCCAGTCGAGACCGGTCCAGTTAACGACTACATCCTGCATAAGGCTCTCTCCTGTGTTGAAATTTCATGGTCTCAGACGACAGGGGCGTGAGCGCGGGCAATTTCCGCGAGGCGTCCCGAAGCCATCAGGTCATAACCGGTTCTGATGTCCGCGCTGATGACGCGGTCCTGATCAAGGAAGGGAATGACGGCGCGAATGGCCTCATAGGCCTTTGCCGTGGCCGTGCCGAGGGGAGCGGAACGGCGCAGATCCACGGCCTGCGCCGCGTGATAGGCCTCCATGCCCAGCATGTAACGAAGGTTGTCGATGATTTTTGCGGTCTTGCGCACGACGAGCGGCGCGTTGGACGCATGATCCTCGACCTCGCCGGAAAGCGCCATGTAGTCCGCGCTGACAGGGTTGGACAAATGACGTATTTCCGCCTCCAGCGCGGAAAACGTCTTCTGATTGGTGGTGTAGGCCATGACGCTCGTGCCGTCGGGACTCAGGAAGCGGGGAAGACGGCTGAAGCCGGGAGAATCCAGCTTTATCACCTGATAGCAGATGTTGCGCGCCAGATGGCTGAGCGCAAGCCCCAGCATTTCAAAGCCCAGCACCCAGGAAGTCACCTCGAAGTTGGAATTGTGCGCAAAGCGCCGTTCGTCAGCGATCACGCAGGGATTGTCGTCCGTGGCATTGACGTGCAGAAGAAGCTGGGGCTTCAAATAGGAAAGGGCGTCGCGCACGGCGCCGTGCACATGGCAGGCGGAGCGGAAGCAGAGCGGATCCTGCATGGTGGCGGCCACGCCGCCCTTCCAGAGAAAGCTGTTTTCCAGATATCGACGCACCCGGGCGGCGGTTTCCGTGGGGCCCGGCACGGGACGACGGCTGAAGCAGGCCGCATCCAGCGGCGACACGTTGCCGCCGTAGCCTTCAAGAGCCAGCGCATACAGAAGGTCAGCGGCGTCCATGAGGCGCTCGCACTCGTCGAAAGCAAGCGCCGCGAGCCCTGCGGACATGGCGTTGCTGCTCACGATGGCCAGGCCTTCCTTGCATCCGAGGGCAAGCGGTTCAAGACCTGCCTCGGAGAGCGCCCGGCGGGCTTCCATGCGCTCTCCGCGCAGCATCACGTCTCCCTCGCCCATGACGGCGAGGCCCACGTGCGCCAGGGAAACAAGATCCGCCTCGCCTATGGAACCGCGCCCCGGAATGACGGGATGCAGCCGCAGATTGAGGAAATCCCGGTAGCGCTCCACAAGTTCCCAGGAAACGCCCGTTCCGTCGGCGAGAAGGCAGTTGAGGCGGACAAGCAGCGTCGCCCGAACCTCAGGCTCATCGAGCTCGGGGCCGACGGCGGCGCTGTGCGAGCGGATGAGCATGGAGTTGAAGGCGGCAAGGCCTTCCCTGCTGATGTCCCAGTCCTTGTTCATGCCCACGCCCGTGTTGAAGCCGTAGATGCGCGGCATGGTTCTGTCCTGCGCCATGGCAAGCACCATGTCGCGGGTGCGGCGGATGCGCGCTTCCGCTTCCGGGGCGATGGCCACAGATGCGCCCTCGCGTGCCACGAGAACGATCTGACCGATCGTCAGGGAAGAACCGTTCAGAAGGATGACTGGCTTCATGATTGCTCCGAGGGCCTCAGGCCCGGCTGCGCCCGCGCAGCATGAGCGCCGCGACAAGGCTGATGAGGGAAAAGGCGAAATAGATGAGGAAGGCGCGGGAATAGGCGACATCGACGCCGAGCATCTGCAGACGCTCCAGAACCGCGCCCACGGCGGCCTGAAGGCAGGCCGTGCAGGCAAAAATGGAAAAGCTGAGCATGGACGTGGACAGTCCGAGCACCGACCCCGGCAGCGTTTCCCTCACCGCGGTGAACAGCACCGAGGCCGTGGCATTGCCGGCAAGGCATATGCCGCCGAACTGAAGCCAGAGCGCCCAGAGAGGCAACGGAGCCGTACAGAAACAGAGGCTCGCGGAACTTGCGAGCGCGGCAAGGGACCCCGCCACGAGCACGATCTTCCGGGAATGAAGTCTTTCGGAAATCCATGCTCCCGCGGGCGTTCCCACCACCAGGCTGAGCGCGCCGAGCGAAAGCAGCGCTCCCGCGGACTCGGAAGAGAGGTGATGCACCCTGCGGTAGTAGTCTCCGGCCCACAGTCCGGCAAAGGAAAAGAACAGGGAGGCTCCCGTCAGATACCACAGCACGATGAGCCGGTACTGACGCGAGGAAAACAGCACGCGGAAGGCCTCGCGTGCGCTCAGCCTCTTCTGCGGCTCATCCTGCCCCATGTTCATCAGCGCAGGGGCCGGCAGACCGAGTTCCCGCCGCTGGCTTTCGGAAGGAGCATCCTTCACGAGGAAAAAGAGCACCGCGCCCCAGAGCAGGGAAAAGACTGCGATGGCCCAGAACACCGGACGCCATCCGAAGGCATCGCTGAGCGAGGCCAGCGGGGCCGCGGCAAAAAAGGTGCCGAGTCCGCCCACGGCCATGAATATGGACACAAGTCTCGCATACGCGCCTTCACAGAACCAGCGGCTCATGATCTTGAAGGAAGCCGTGGTCACGACGGCCATGCCCACGCCCACGAGGGCGCGGCCCGCAAGGGCCTGCCCGAGGCCGGAGGCGGAAGCGAAAAGAATGCCTCCCACGCCGCCGAGTCCGAAAAGAATCAGCATGGCCCTTCTCGGCCCCCAGCCGTCCACCATGAGACCCGCGGGAATCTGCGTGGCCGCATAGGCGTACAGGAATGCCGAGCCGAGCCAGCCCGTCATGGCAGGCGCAAGCTCAAGTTCCTGCGCAAGCTCGGGCATGATGACCCCGAGACTGAGCCGCTGGAAGAACACCAGAAAGTATGCGCCGCACAGCGCGGCGAAAAGCAGGCATGCATAGGAGAAGGAACGGGAGCGCATGAACGTACCGCCGTAAATTATGGTGAATCACTCCGGGCACGGAAGGCAGACGCCTCCCGTGCCCCCGCCGTCAGCGGTAACGCAGTTTCTGACCGAGGCCGAGTCTGCCGGCCTTTTCCAGCATGGCCCAGCCGAGGGCGATGTCGTTGGTGCTCAGACCGCGATGCCAGAAAAGAATGGTCTCGTCATCGCTTTCACGGCCGGGACGAAGGCCCGCCACGATCTGCCCGAGCTCGGCGTGCAGATTCTCCTCGGTGAGCTTGTCCGCCTCCACATGGGGCCGCAGCGAGCCGTAGGGAAGCCCCTTGCGGCACTGCCCCCAGTCGTCCACCACGATCTTGTCCATGATGTCGGTGAGCGAGAGCTCCACCGCGCTCATGGTGCCGTAGGGAACCACGAAGGCGCCCTTCTTTATCCATTCCGTCTTCAGCATGGGACAGGGGGCGGGCAGCCTTGTCGCCTCCACCACGATGTCCGCGCCCTCCACGCAGGATTGCCAGTCGTCCACCACGCGAACGGGCTTTCCGAGATCTTCGGAAAGTCTTCTGCCGAAGGCCTCGCGACTTTCCGGACGGCGGGAATGGACGCGTATCTCCTCAAAATCGAACAGCGAATCAAGCAGACGCACGTTCCAGTAGGAGGTTCCCCGGGAACCTATGTGACCGAGCACGCGGGAATTTTTTCTGGCCATGTATTTCGCACCGAGAGCGGTCACCGCGCCGGTGCGCATGTCCGTGATGGACGTGGCGTCGAGCACGGCCTTCACCATGCCGGTCTCGGGATCGAACAGGTTCATGATCGCCATTTCCGACGGGAGATTCTGCTTGTAGTTGTCCACATAGTCTCCCACGATTTTCACGCCCGCCACGTGCAGAGGCTGAATATAGCCGCGCAGCACGTTGAAATGACCCTTGGCGGAATCTTCGGGCACAAGATGCACCCGCGGCTCGATGCGGGTCTGTCCGAGCCCCTGAGCGCGGAGGCTCTCCTCCACGGCCGCAAGAATTTCGGCATCGGTCATGTTCAGAGCGTCGACGTCGGGCCCGTTGAGATAGGTAAGGTAGCTTTCCTGCATGGTGTGGACTCCAGAAGTTTCAGGTGAAATCAGACGGGGCAGGGGTAGCCGAGGCGCAGAGCCCCGGCTTCCTGCTCCGCAAGGACCGCATAGTCGGAAGGGGAAGGCAGGCAGAAGCCACGCATGCACAGTTCCCGGCGGAGCTCCTCGCCGCAGGAGGCACGGCTCCACTCCGCAAGCGCCCCGCGAAGCGCAGAGACGGCGCGCTCGTCCGCCTCGGGAGAGGACGCGAGAAAAGGCATGGCCGTCAGGGGAGAACGGCCGATGATGCAAAGCTCCTCCTGCCATTCCCGTTTGGCGGAAACAAGCAGGCTGTAAAAATAACTGTCCAGGGGAACGACATCCGCGCGATGCTCGCGCAGCGCCTTCAGGCAGTCGGCCGGAGTCTCAAGCTCCACGATCTGCGAGTAGAGCTTCCGTCCCGCCGCATGCGGCGCAAGCAGAAAGCGCAGGGCGTTGTACCCCGACTGGGAGTGGGCGGGCATACGGCCCAGCCTGCCGCCGAAGCTGTCCTCCACTCTCGTCCAGCCGCTGGACGCACGGGCCAGAAGAAGCGTCCGATACACGGCCTTTTCTCCAGACTCGGGTCCGAGGGGCGCGCCCATGATGCGGTGACGGGCTCCGGCCTGCACATACGGCCGTCCGCACATGAACACCAGCCCCATGTCAGGCCTTTTCCACAGCTCGCCGAGAGACGCCGGTGCCGCCCAGTCCAGCACGACAAGCCTCACGCCGGCAAGACGGCCGACCTCCTCGAAAAGCATCCGCCAGGCCTCCGCATGACGGGCCGTGGCGTTGTACAGTCTGGAACAGGCGATAAGCGTGGTCATGGGAGCCTCGGGATTAAAGGTTCTGCCGTGCGCCGTCGCATCGGAAACGCGACCGCCCTTTACGGAGCAGTCGAGCTTCTTCTATCATTCTAAAAAAATTTTTGTCAAAACAATTATTGATAAAATTTATTGATTGCTATATAGACGACTTCAATACCGCATGCGCAGCGGCACCGTCCGTCCTTTTCGGCGACAAGCCGCCGGAACATCGTCTTTTCGGGGGAAAGCCATGATCGAACCCTTCAGCGGAAACTTTCTGCAGTGGCTCCGCGGCTTCTATGCCGTGGCGGAATACGGCAACATGTCGCAGGCGGCGGAAAGTCTCGGTCTCAGGCAGCCCGCCGTCAGCTATCTGGTGCAGTGTCTGGAAACGGAACTCGGCGTGCAGCTTTTCCACCGGCGCAACAAAAGCCTGGAGCTCACGGCGGAGGGCCGTCTTCTGAAGGAAAAGGCCATCACCATGTTCGACCTCGTCAAGGAAATCCGCTGCGAGGTGGGCAGCGGCGGCAGAGAGGAGTTCAAGGGGGAAGTCTCGCTTTCCACGACGCACAGCGTTTCGGCAAACATCATTGCCGCCCCTCTCGCACGTTTTCATCAGAAGTACCCGCTCACGAGCTTCATTCTGCAGTCCGGCGGCGAATCGAGCTTCACGCTGGATCTCGTCAACAGCTCCGCCATAGACTTCGGCATCCTGGCCGGAAAGGAATTTCCCCCGACCATTGAAGCGCGTCCGCTCTTTCTGTCCAGACTGGTGCTCGTCAGCCGCCGCGACACGGCTTTCACCCGGGACGAACAGGGATTTCTCAAGGACCCGAACGAACTTGACGGAGTCCCCTTCGTCTCCTTCTCCTCAGCCAGCACGCTGAGCCATGTGGTCACGGACGAACTTCTCGAATGCGGTGCCTCTCCGGCCGTGGCCGCCACGGCCAACAACTCGGCGGTCATTCTCTCCTACGTGCGGGCGGGCATGGGCGTGACCATTCTCGAAGACTTCACCGTGCGGCACTGCCAAGACGAGCTCGACATCTATCCCCTGCCCGGAGAAAAAGTGCTGCGCCAGTATTCACTCATCACGAGACGGCGCAGACACCTGCCGCCCCAGAGCGCGGCCTGCATCGAAGCGCTGTTCAAAGACCTTGCAGACAGCGTCAGACCCATGTAGCGCTTTCCTGCAGCAGGCATGCCCGGCGCGCTTTTCGACACGGCGCGTCGATTCACCGTCTCCGGTCGCTTTTCCGCATGGTCGGCAGCCGCTCCCGGCTTTTCGCATCATGCCGGACGTCCCGTGGCGCTCCGCTTCTCCTTTTTGCCGCAAGGAGACAAAAAGAGCCCCTGCCGCTCCGACGTTGCGCCGGCCCTTTCTGCTCCTCCGGCGGCTGCAATGCCTGCATCAGTTTTTCCGCATGGGATACCATTATTATAATACACTACGATAATGCCATAACTACTCTATAATCAAAATAACACAATCATATAATATGCCAGCAATCATCTCATACGTCAGCGTATAATAACGTGTAAAAAACTGAACATTCTAATCATTCTCATATTGTTTTTGTCATAAAAAAGAAACTATACCTTTTCCATGCCTTTCATAAAGGCCAAAATCCTGCATTCTTTCTTCTGTATGACGCATGGAATGTCATCCATGCCGGAAGAATCAGGCAAAACAGTGGGAAGGTATGACATGAAAAAGATTCTCACCCTCATGCTGGCGGCAGGCATGACGCTGGCCGCGACAAGCGGCGCATCCGCCGTCGACGTCAAGATCAGCGGAACCTACGACTTCTCGTTCAGCGGCTCCAGCAATCTCAACGGCGACAACTCCTTCATGGACGCTTCGGACTATCGCCACAACACCGGCCGCGAGCTGAACCAGCATCACTTCGACGTGTATCAGCGTATGCGTCTGGGCATGGACTTCGTCATGAGCGAACAGCTCTCGGCGTTCTATCAGGCGCAGATCGGCATCTTCAACTGGGGCGGCCCCTACAAGGGCGCCGGCAAGATGGAGAACGACGGCGGCGCTCTGGGCACCCGCTCCACCAACATCACCACCCGTCAGGCCTACCTTGACTGGATGATTCCGCAGACGAACGTGCATGTGCGCATGGGCCAGCAGGAAGTGCTTCTGCCCAACTACGTGGCCGGCAGCCCCGTGCTCGACGATCCCGCCACCGGCGTGTTCCTCTCCGCCCCCGTGACCGACACCTTCAGCGCCAACGCCTTCTGGATGCGCGCCGTGTCCGATCCTCTGAAGAACGCCTACGGCGAATACGACTACAACGACGCCGACGTGGATCTGTTCGGTCTCATAGGCGATCTCAAGTACGACTATTTCCGCTTCACTCCCTGGGCCATGGTCGGTCACGGCGGCGACAACTTCGACCGCGTGTCGAACGCCGGTCCCACCGCTTCCGGCCTGCTGCCCTTCAACGGCATGAACCGTCTCTCCTGGGACAACGGCACGCTCGTGGCCACGCCCGACGGCACCGGTTCCACCGTATGGTTCGCGGGCTTCGGCGGCGACTTCACGCTGTTTGATCCTCTGCGCCTCGCCATGGACTTCTATTACAGCGGCACGCACAACGGCAACGCCTCCACGGAACGCGAAGGCTGGTATCTGGCCGCCCTCGCCGAATACCGTCTGCCCTGGTTCGTGCCCACCCTGAAGGCCTGGTACGCTTCCGGCGACGACAGCAAGGTGACCAACGGTTCCGAACAGCCTCTGTACCTCTCCGGCGGCTTCAAGCCCGGCGCGAGCTCCTACTTCAAGGGCCGCTTCAACATCGCCAACACCATAGACAACGGCAGCGCCGGCGGCACCTGGGGCATCAGCGCCCAGCTCAACAGAATGAGCTTCATCGACAACCTGTCGCATGATTTGCGGGTGAGCTACTTCCGCGGCACCAACAGCAGCAACATGCCCAACATCATCAACAACATCTACGGAGGTTCCGTGTCTCCGGCCAACTATCTCACCACCAAGGACCACGTGGTGGAAGTGGACTTCGACACCTCCTATCAGATCTACAAGAACTTCGTCACCGTTCTGGAACTGAGCTACGCCTTCCAGGACTTCGACGGCGGCGTGTGGAAGAACGCCGCCGGCGACAACAGCGACTTCTCCAACGCCTGGCGCGCTGCGCTGAACTTCCGCTACAAGTTCTAGGCATCTTTTCATCCCGTCGCCACCGCCCTTCTCTTCTGTCATTCCGGGAGAAGGCCGGACCCCTCTGACGGCAGGATAAGACAAGGCCGGCTCCTTTCGGAGCCGGCCTTTTTTCGTCATGCAAAACGCGCTGCAAAAAACGCCCTTTTTCCCCCGCTCAGGCCTTTCTGTCCCGCACCACGCCGGAGCCGAAGAACATGACGGCGCACAGCACGACCACCACGCCCATGGCCGCCTGAAGTCCGACAAGAGAACCCAGCATGCCGATGAGCGGAGGAATGAAGAGCTGACCGCTTGCTGCAAGCATGGAAAGAAAGGCCGTCACCGTGCCGGTGGGCATGTCGTGTCTCCGGCCCGCCGCACTGAAGATGATGGGCACGCTGACCGAAAGGCCGAACCCCATGAGGGCGTATCCCAGCAGGCAGACAAGGGGCCACGGGGAGAGAAGGGCCACCAGAATGCCACAAAGCGCGCAGCCGCAGCACGCGCGCAGGAGACGTGCGTCGCCGAAGTGTTCGCGCAGCCGGTCGCCGAAAAAGCGCATGATCACCATGGCCACGGAAAACGAGGCATAAGCCAGGGCAGCCGTATGCTCGGACGCACCCTTCACCTCATGCAGAAGCAGCACGCCCCACTCTCCCACCGAACCTTCCGAGGAATAGGAACAGAGCATGAGTATGCCGAAGGCCAGCACCCAGAGAGGCGGCAAGGAAAATTTCCCTTTTTTCTCTCTTGGACGCGGCACGTCGTGCAGAAGATTCCGGGCAAACAGGGGAAGAAGCGCCAGAAGGATCAGAGCAATGCCGGCAAAATGCCCCAGCGGAGGAACCGCTAGAGCCGCCATGCATGAGCCTGCGAGCGCCCCCAGAAGGCCGCCCGTGCTGTAGAGCGCGTGCATGGAGGAAATGACGGGCCTGTGCATGGACGTTTCCACCAGAATGGAGCCCGCATTGATGCCCACGTCGTTCATGCCTATGGCAAAGCCCAGAAGCGCAAAAAGCAGGCATGCCGAAACAAATCCCGACGCCAGCCCCATGCAGGGAAAAAGCAGAATGAGCCCGCAGCTTGCCAGGGAAAGCACGGTGCGGCAGCTCGTGCGTGAAATGGCCCAGCCCGCCAGAGGGAAGGAAAAAAGTCCGCCCACGCCCATGCACAGCAGCATCACGCCCACGTCGGCATCGCTCAAGAACGCCTGCGCCTTGATGGCGGGCATGCGGGACATCACGCTGCCGTAGGCAATCCCCGTGACGGCAAAGAAAAACGAACAGGCCCAGCGAGGGCTCACGACCGGAAAGCTCACAATTCCCCCCGCCGCCGTCTCCCCGGCGGACTTTCATGAAGGTTCATGCCCTTCAAAAAGGACAAGGCCGGAAGAGTTCCCTTCCGGCCGAAGAATTTCTCCTGTTTATGCAGGGGGCTTTCCGCTGTCAAGCGCCTCTCTGTACTTCGCCGCGGAAACAGGGCACTATGCCCCTCTGGAGGAATCGCCATGGAACATCCCGGCTGCACATGGAGCAGAAGCAACGACCTGCTGCGCCTCTACCACGATACGGAATGGGCCGTGCCCGTACACGACGACAACGTGCTTTTCGAGCATCTTTCTCTGGAAGTTCTGCAGTGCGGCCTGAACTGGCTGCTCATGCTCAAAAAAAGAGACATATTCCGGCAGGCGCTCGCCGGTTTCGATCCGGAGCGCCTGGCCGCCTTTTCGGAAAGCGACGTGGAGGCCGCCCTTGACGTGCCCGGCATGATCCGTTCCCGCCGCAAGGTGGAAGCGCTTGCGGGCAACGCGCGCGCCTTTCTTGCCGTGCAGAAGCAGTTCGGCTCCTTTCATTCATGGCTCTGGAGCTTTACCGACGGATGCATGCTGGTCTATGAAAGCCACGACCGTGCCGTGCCCGCCAAAAATGAACTTTCCGACCGCGTAAGCGCCGCCCTCAGGGCACGGGGCTTCCGATACGTCGGCAGCGTCACCATCTATTCCATGCTTCAGGCCTGCGGCATGATCAACGACCACGAACGGGACTGCCCGCGCTTTCGCGCCGTCATGCAGGGCGCAAACGTAAGACACGTCAAAGACTGATCTTCACTTCCGAGGACGCCATGAACAAGATTGCTCCCTTCTTCCTGTCCCTCTTCCTTGCCCTTGCCGCACACGCCGCCGCTGCCGGGGAACCCGCCCTGTCCACCTACACGGAACAATCCTCCGACCTGAACGTCAAGGCGTCCTGGCAGCGCTTCGGCCTTGCCCTGCCGGACAGGGAATCCGACGATCTCGTCAGGCGATTCGTGGATGATTTCAGGGAAGCGGCAGAGCAGGACAGAAAGGAACTCCGGGCCATGAAGGAAAAATCGCCGGACATGCCGGAACATATGTTTGAAATGGACATTGAAGGCACCATTCACGGCAACGGCAAGGTGACGGGCATGCTGTGGAAGGCCTACCAGTATGCCGGCGGCGCCCACGGAAATCTGCTCGTCCTCTCCAGAAACTACGTCTCTTCGAACGGAAGGTCCGTCGGGCTGCACGACCTTTTCAGACGGCCTGAAAAGGCTCTTGCGCTCATGAGCGAGCTGACGAGAAAAAAACTTCTGGAGCAGGAGCTTCCTCAGGACATGGTGGAGGCCGGCACCGCCCCCGAAGAAGAAAACTTCAGCACCTTCCTGCTGGAAGAAGACGGCCTCACCGTGTACTTCAACCCGTACCAGGTCGGCCCGTGGGCCGCGGGAGTGGTCACCGTGACGCTGCCTTTGAAGGAGCTTGCGGCGGCACAGCCGGTCATGAGCTTCTGGAAGTAGGGGCAAGCTCTCCTCGAAGGCGCTGAAGGCCATGGAGCACAGGGGCGAAGAAGCAACGTGCCCGGAAGAGGACTCCGCCCCAGAGCGGTCAGCGTGCCGGTTCAAGAGTACGTTTCATGGCTTCTATGCGCCGCCAGGACTCTTCCAGCCTCTCCCGGCTCACGACGCCCGCATGCACCAGATGCATGAGCGCCTGAAAGACCTTGTCGTGCAGATCAGGATCATAGGAAAGATTGTTGCCGAAAAGCAGGATGTCGTTGCCCGCGGCGACGGCAAGACGCACCCTCTCTTCCAGGGAGCGCCCCTTTGCCACGGCTCCCATCTGAAGATCGTCGCTCACGACCACGCCGTTCCAGCCGAGCCTGCGGCGCAGAAGCGTGTCCACCACCTTTGAAGACAGGGAAGAAGGCAGGTGCGCGTCGAGCCCCCGATGATACACGTGCGCCACGAGCACCATGCCAGGCCAGCCTCGCTGAAAGGCCTCCACATAGGGCAGAAGCTCTTCTTCCGTCCAGGTTTTCGTCACGTCCGGCAAGGCCAGGTGAGAATCCTTGCTGGCGCTGCCGAGGCCGGGGAAATGCTTGAGCGCAGGCAGAACGCCCGCTTCGCGAAGCCCGTCGGCAAAAGCCAGCGCCTGCCTCGTCACCTGCTCGCTTCCCGAACCGAAGAGACGTCCCGCATTGCCGAGTCCGGGACTCTGCCGGGAACGCTGAAGATCCACCACCGGCGCAAGATCCACGTTGATGCCGAGTTCTGCCATTTCCGTACCGGCCTTGAATCCGAGCACCCGCACTTCCTCTTCGCTCATGCGGCCCATGAGCTCGGCGGAAGGAAGCGCAAAAAAACCGCGCTCAGGCTTGAGACGGCATACCCTGCCGCCTTCCTGATCCACGGCCACGAGCAGCGTTCGGGCGGAAGCGGACTGCAGGGAAGAAATCAGCCTCTTCAGCTGGGCGGGCGATTCGACGTTGTACGGATCACCCTTTTTCCGCCCCCTGTCGAACAGAATGACGCCGCCGAGACGGCCTTCGGAAACGGCCTTCAATACGGACTCGGGAGCCGTTGTCCCGTGAAAGCCCACCATGATCATGGCGCCGGCCATCTGCTCCGCGGAAGGTCCGCGGGAAGACGCGGCAAAGCCCGGCCCCGGCAGAAGACACGCCAGCGCCAGAACGACGGTCAGAATCAGTCGCACGGAAACCCTATTCCTCCCCTTCCTCCCGAAGAGACACGGAAGGAAGTTCTCCCTTCGCGTAGCGTTCGGAAAAGGCGCGGAGGGCTTCAAAAAGCAGCAGCTTGAAATGACGGTTCACGTCTTCCTTGCGGTATCCGAACACCGTGGTCAGAGAACGGGCCATGTCGCGCTGCACGCAGAGCATGAGAAGATACGGGGCCATGACCGTGATGATGCAGCACTGAAGCGCCGGATCGTCACGGGGAATGCCCGTCATTTCCGAAAGAAGCGACCCTATGCTTCTTTCCTTGGACAGGGTGCTTTTGAGAAAGTCCACCCCGCCTATGGGCGAGGGGGCGATGAGCTCATGCGCCCATATCCTTGCATACCAGCTCTGCCCGTCGTAGGCCGCCGCGATGTAGGCGTCAAGCACTCTTTCCAGCTTCACCTCCACGGGAAGCTCCGCGGAGGTGATGAGTTCCATCTGCCTTTCGTTCACGATGTGCTCATGCACGTCGTCGAGAACGGCACGGTAGAGATCATCCCGGCTGCCGAAGTAGTAGTTGACGGCGGCAATGTTCACGCCCGCCTCACGACAGATCATCTTGCTCGTCGTATCGGCGTATCCGTGCTCGGCAAACAGACGAACGGCCGTGCCGAGAATCTGACGGCGCGTGGCTTCGCCGTCCTCACGCGAGTGCTTCTTGCGGGGAAAAAACAGCATACAGGGGAAACCTCTCGTCAGGGAACGCTGCGTCAAGCATAAGCCAGGAAGGGACGGGCCGCAACGGCTTTCCCGAAACGCCGCGATGAAAAAAGGGCAAAAAAAAGGCTGGGGCATCGTGGACGGCCATGCCCCAGAACCTTCACGGCCGCCGAGGGGTGGCAGACATCGTGCGTATCTCTTTCACGAAGTCTCGCCGTCCTTCCCCAGAAAGCGGCCTGCGCGACAAGGGAATGGAGAGGTTGTATTCCCGCGCGCACCACGAGCGAAATTCGTCCCGTCAAAACGGGATTGCGCTGTTTCCAGCAAAAATCTCAAATCTAAATTTGAATTTGAACTACTCCCCCTGTTCTGTCAAGTCAAAAAATCATCCTTCCGTCTCGATCCGTCTGCGCCTCTCCTGCGTTTTCCCGCCGATGCAAACGCTCCCCCTTCGGAAGATGGCCAAAAAAACGCAAGGAATTTCACAGGATGAAAACATATTGACAAAACGGAAAAACTGTCGGAAGGGCAGATTCGTCTCTTCTCCTTCATCCACAAGGAAACGCCATGTCCTATCTTCCTTCCGCTAGCGGCAAGGCCACGCTTCTGGGGCTTGCCGCGCCCGTGTGCTGGGGAATGTCCGTCGGGCTGGTGCGCAGCATCACGGAACAGTTCGGCCTTGCCGCGGGACTGTCCATTCTCTACGTCTCCACCTGTCTCTTCCTCGTCTTCTTTCTCGGACTTCCCAGAATCAGTGCCTATCCCAGAAAATATCTTTTCCTGGGCATTCCCCTGGCCAACGTGTGTTCCGTCTGCTTCTGCCTGTCGCTTTATCTGTCGGACGGCGGACAGCAGACCGTGGAAGTGGGCATGGTAAACTACCTCTGGCCCTGTCTCGTGGTGCTCTTTGCCGTGCTTTTCAACGGACAGAAGGCCAGATGGTGGATAGCTCCCGGCGTGGTCATCAGCTTTCTCGGCGTCATGATGGTGCTCGGCGGAGAAAAGGGCGTGCAGCCCGCGGAAATATGGATGCACGTGCAGAACAATCCATGGAGCTATGTTCTGGCCTTTGTCGGCGCGGTGGCCTGGGCCGCCTACTCGAACTTCACGCGGGCATGGTCCAACGGCGAGAACCCCACGCTCATCGTGTTCGCCATAGACAGCGTCATGTTTTCCTGTCTGTGGCTTGCAGGCTACGGCGACATTTCCCATGCCTCGTTCACGGGCTGGGCGAGCGTCGCCATCGGAGCCGTGGCCATGGGCGGATCCTACGCCGCGTGGAGCTACGGCGTCACCAAAGGCAACATCACGATTCTTGCCATCGCCTCCTATTTCACGCCGGTGCTTTCCTGCCTGTTCGCCACGGTATGGATAGGCGCAAGTCTCGACGGTGCGTTCTGGCAGGGCGTGGCCGTCATCGTTCTGGGCTCCCTTCTGTGCTGGAGCTCCACGGTCATGCACAAGTAACGCGCACGCTTTCCGAAAACGAAGACGGAATGAATCTCCGAACGTTTCGGAGTTCCCTTCCGTCTTTTCATCCGAACCTCCGCGCGAAGCGCAGAAAATCAGTTGCTGCAGGATGCCGCGGCGTCATGGGCGGCACGAAGCTGGCCGCAGGCCGCCTCGATGTCCTGCCCCTTGCTCTTGCGCACGATGGCGGTAATGTCCTTGGCCCACAGCGCCTTTTCAAAGCGCAGGAGCTCTTCGGGCGAAGGCGCGCGGTACGGCGTGCCCGGCGTGGGATTGTAGGGAATGAGATTCAGCTTGGCCTTGAGGCGCGCGCATATGCGGGCCAGTTGATTCACGTGCTCAGGCTGGTCGTTCACACCGGCAATGACAAGATATTCAAGCGTGATGCGTTCCCTCGTCTTGAGCGGATACTCTTCCAGCGCGCCTATGAGCTCCTCAAGCGGCCAGCGCGCGGCGCGCGGCATGAGCTTTTCGCGCAGCTCCTGATTGGGCGCGTGCAGCGACACGGCAAGGAAGGCCAGACCGCTGTCCCCGAACTCTCTCATGCCCGACTTTATGCCGCAGGTGGACACCGTGATGCGGCGGGGAGAAAAGGCCAGCCCCTTCGGATGCTCCAGCGTGCGCAGGGAATCCATGACCGTGTCGAGATTGAGCAGGGGCTCTCCCATGCCCATGTAGACGAGATTGCGGATGATGGGGCGTTCGGGCTGCGTGTCGTGCACATAGGCGCGCGCGACCTGCACCTGTCCCAGAATCTCGCCCATGGTCATGTTGCGTCGAAAGCCCAGCTTTCCCGTGCTGCAGAAGGAACAGGCCATGGCGCAGCCCACCTGCGTGGACACGCACTGCGTCATGCGCACGGAAAGGTCGTTGGGCCTTTTGGGCGCGTCGCTCGGAATGAGCACCGTTTCCACCAGCTCGCCGTCGGCAAGCTCAAGAAGAAACTTGGTGGTGCCGTCGGAACTTACGCGCACGTCGGCAATGGAGGGCCAGCGTATCTCGGCAAGCTCTGCAAGCTTTGCCCGGTCGCTCTGGGAAATGTCGGTCATGGCCTCAAAGCCGGCCACGTTCTTCACCCATATCCACTGCCATATCTGCACGGCGCGGAACTTCTTGAAGCCCAGCTCCTCCATGACGAAGCGCTCAAGGGCAGGATACGGCAGATCGCAGAGATTCACTTTGCTTGAAAGGGACATGAACAATCCTCGGCCGCAGAGCGGTCAGTTTCTTTATCTTTTATGCCGCCGCACGAAAACGGCATTCAGGGGAGGAAGGCGCAAAAAACGTCAGGAATGTTCCTGAAGCCTACCGCTAACGAAGGGCGATGTCACCCAGGTGCCGCTTCAGAACCTCATCGAGCGCATCCCAGTCCCGGCAGGACACGATTTCCTGCCGCAGCGCCCGCGCGCCGTCCAGATTCTTGACGTATCGCGGCACGAAGGTGCGCATTTTCAAAATGGCATGCTCCGGCGCGTAACGGCGGGCCAGAGCCGCATGACGACGTATCACAAGGGCAAGGGCCTCTCTGTCGGCGGGAAGGGAATCCAGAACATCGCAGGCGTGCTGCGCGTCGAGTTTCCGGCCTTCCTCGCAGGCCAGTCCCGAGCCCTCCGGCAGCTCCCCTTCCAGGGCCCCTTCCGCAAGCAGTCTGCCGTGCTCGGCGAATATGGCCGGATTCTTGAGCGCGCCGCGTGCGTACATGACGCAGGCCGCTCCCGTTTCCCTGAGCACCCTCACGCCGTCGGCCGCGGTGAAAAGATCGCCGCTCGCGATCACGGGCACGGAAAGCTCCCGGGCAAGCTCCGCCACGGCCGAATGTCTCGGCGTGCCGGAAAAGCCCTGCACCGCATGACGGGGATGCAGGGTTATCCATCCCGCTCCGAGCTCTTCCAGACGGCGGGCAAGGTCGAGATAAACCTCATGCTCCGCGTCCCAGCCGAGGCGGATCTTGAATCCGGCCCTTCCCGGTCCGGCTGCGCGGATGACGGCTTCGGCCACGCGCAGCGCGTTCGGCACATCTCGCAGCATGGCCGCTCCCGCGCCGGTCTTGGTCACCTTGGGCACGGAGCAGCCCATGTTCACGTCGAACCACGAAAAGCCGCGGTGACGCAACAGCTGCACGGCCTGTTCCATGAACTCGACCTCCGCACCGAAAATCTGCACCACCAGAGGATGGTCGCAGACCACGCTTCCGTCTTCCAGCCTCTCCCCTTCCTCACTCGTGGTGGCAAGCAGCTCCTCGGTGTTGCGACCGCCGTAAACCAGCCCCTTGGCGCTCACCATTTCCGTACAGCAGACGGCGGCACCCATCTCGCGGCAGAGAAGGCGAAAGGGCAGGTCGGACCAGCCGGCAAGAGGGGCCAGCCACGGAGCATCGGGACGAATGGGAAGTTCTGACATGAGCCATCCTTGAAAGCATGAAAAAACATGAAGAGTCGAAGGCCGGAGTTCAAAGCGGCCGCACGGCGAAGAGATCACGCTCTGTCCGGCATGAAAAGCCGCGGCAGGAAGACCCGGAAAGGCAGCACGCCGCCTCCGGCTCCGCTCTACCTGCAAGGCGCACGCCGACGGAAGACGCCCGGAAATCCGGCAATCGTCTGCGTACCCGGACCGTTCCGGCGCTATGCATAGCAGGCGAAGACGCCTCATGGCAAGGCGAAGCTTCCGCCTCCGTCAGCCTCAAAGCGCGACGAACGTGCCAGCACGGCAACGTCCACGCGGGAAGCGCCCGCCGCAAGCAGACTCTCTGTCGCCCGCTCGAGCGTCGCGCCCGTCGTGCACACGTCGTCGACCAGAAGCACGAAAAGCCCTCCGGCGTCCGCCGCACGAAAGGGCTGAGCCAGGTTCCGGCGCTGCTCCCTGTTCAAAAGTTCCTGCGGAGTCACCTGACGAACCTTGACAAGAAGGTCGGAACGTACGGGCACGCCCATGTCCTTCGACACGTGCCGCACGAGCTCCCGGCACTGATTGAATCCGCGCTCGCGCAGTCTTCCTACGTCCAGCGGCATGGGCACGATGACATCAGGCTTCACCGTCACGTCGTAATGCTCAGCGCAAAGCGCCGCCAGCAGTCTTCCGAGAACGTCCGCACAGGCCAGAGAACCGCCGAACTTCATCCGCAGAAGAAGATCCCGCAAAAGCCCTCCGTACACGCCGAAGAAAATGACATCGTTCCACGGCGGCGTGCGGACGAGACACTGAGCGCAGGGCATGCAGGGTGCCTCTTCCAGAAGCGAGGGCTCTCCGCAGTACGGACAGAATCCCGTGATGCGGCGCTTCATCTTCGTCCGGCAGGAAGGACAGAAAAAACGATGCAGCACGTCGTCCACGGGCGATTCCGAACGGTCTGCGACCTCTTCCGGCTCAAAGGGCTCGCGGCAGGACACACAGCGCCGTTCCCTGAGACCGAGCAGACGGGCCACAGTTCCCGCAAGACGTCCGACCGCCGCAGCCGGGCTCTCCGACGCTCTCACGACGCCGACCCTGCGGCCAGAGCTTCGGCAAAAGAAACGATGCGCGCACAGGCCTCCGCGCTGTTCTCAAGATCCCGGGGGCCGTCCAGTCCGTAAAGACGAAGCGGCTCACTCCAGGTCATCCCGAGAGCAAGGGCCATGTAGCGGAACGTCCGTTCCGCGCCTTCAAAAAGCTTTTCGCCGCGAAGTCGCGCGCCGAAAAGAACGGCCGTCAGCACTCTGCCCCGTCCCGGTTTCTCTCCACAGGTCCAGAATCGCTGGGCGCGGTCTATCCACGCCTTGGCCTGAGCGGGCACATGGTAAAAATACACAGGACACGCCAGCACGCTCACGGGCGCGGCGCACATGCCGTCAAACAGCGCCTTCGCCCCGTCGCCGGGCGCATCAAGAGAACACGTTCCGGGGCGGGAAAGGCACATCCCGCAGGAAACGCAGGGCCGGACGCCTTCATCAGCGATGCGCCACGCCCTGCACGGCACCTTCATGCTCCGCTGCATGAGCGACACGGCAAAATCACTGTTGCCGCCGCGCCTCGGACTGCACGAGGCAAGAAAGACAGGAGCCGACACGTTCTTCCTCCCTGCGCCACGCCCCGTCGTCCCCTTCATGAAGGAAGAAAACCTTCTGCCGGAAACGACGACGGCGCCTTTTCCATGACCTTTCTACGGGGCATCGGCCTTTCAAGCGTTTTTTTGCGGCAGACGCATTTTGCGTTCCTGCCGCGCGCATGAAAAACGCCGGAATCTAGGCTCGGCAGCAGCAGTTGTGCGCCTTCTCGTAACCGATGCTCGTTTCCTGCCCATGCCCGGGATACACCACCACGTTGTCGGGCAGCGTATACAGGCGTTCCCGCAGCGACTTCATGAGCTTTTCACCGTCGCCGCCGGGAAGGTCGCTTCGTCCCACGGAACGGAAGAAAAGCACGTCGCCCGTGATCACAAGACCGAGGTCGGCGAAGTAATAGCAGAGACTGCCTTCGGAATGACCCGGCGCGTGGATGACTCGGCAGGAAAGACTGCCCCAGCTGACCTCGCCCGGCTCAAGGACATTCGCCTCAAAGGGCTTCAGATTCATGCCGAAGCACATGCCGCGGCACAGCAGAAGGCCGCGCTCCGCCCAGTCCTGAGCTCCCACGAAAGGCACGAGTCCCGTGGCGCGCGTCATGTCGGCGCAGCCTATGCAGTGGTCGCAGTGCAGATGCGTAAGCGCCACGGCGCGCAGCGTGAGACGGTTCTCGGCGATCTTCTTCAGCACGAGATCCGTTTCGTCGGAGGGATCGAACACCACGGCGTCCCTGCCGTTGTGCACGATGTAGCAGTTCGCTTCCAGCGGACCGAAAGGAAGAGTGATGACGGGCATGGAGGCTCCTTGATGGCTGTTGTCGTTGCGCGCTTCCGCTGAGTCCGGCGGAAAGAACACGAAAATCCTGTCCGCATACGGCGACCCAGCATGAAGAATGCGGCGTTCCGCCCTCGGGAGGTCGCCTGCGGACTCTCCTGCCTTATCCTGTTTGCCCGGCTTTCGCAATGAAAAGGCCCCGGTTTTCCCGGGGCCGGAAAGACGTGCCGCCCGTCAGGAGAAAAGACCTCCGGCAGCGCGCCACGCAAGACAAAGACGCAGAAAGCTTTCGTGAAACCTGCCGTCCGACGTGAGTTCGGGGTGAAAAGACGTGGCAAGAATGTGATGCTGCCGCACGGCCACGGGACTCGGGCCGAGCGGTCCTTCCACACGGCAGAGCACCTCCACGCAAGAGCCGCACGACACGATGACGGGAGCGCGTATGAACACGGCCTCCACGTTGCAGGCCACGCCCTTCACGTCCAGCCGAGTTTCAAAGCTGTCCGACTGTCTGCCGAAGGCGTTGCGTCGAACACGGGCGTCGAGCAGATTGAGCCGAGGCTGATCGAGAAGCTCACCGTCCGGTCCTTCCACCTCGCGGCAGAGCAGAATGAGTCCGGCGCAGCTTCCGTACACGGGCATTCCCGCGCGTCCGCAGGCCCGCAGAGGCTCAAGCAGGCCCTCTTCCACGAGCAGCCTTCCCATGGTCGTGCTCTCCCCGCCCGGCAGCACAATGCCGTCGAAGCCCTCCAGCCCTCCCCACGGAGAATCCCCGGACAGACGTCGTATTTCCGTCACCTTCGCACCGCACCTTTCCAGCATGATCCGGTGTTCCCGAAACGCACCCTGAAGTGCGAGCACGCCTATGTGAAGAGGCTCTACCATCCCCGCTCCTGCATTCTCTCTTCCGGGGCGATGGTGGAAATGTCAAGGCCCGGCATGGCACTGCCGAGTCCTTCCGACACTTCCGCCAGCACGTCCGCATCATTGTAGTTGGTGGTGGCCCTTACAATGGCCCTGGCAAAGCGCTCCGGGTCGGAAGACTTGAAAATGCCCGAGCCCACGAAAATGCCGTCGCAGCCGAGCTGCATCATGAGCGCGGCGTCGGCGGGAGTGGAAATACCGCCCGCCGCAAAGTTCACCACGGGCAGAGCGCCCTTCTCCCGCACTACGCGCAGAAGTTCAAGAGGCGCGCCGAGCTCCCTGGCACAGCCCGGCACTTCCTCTTCGGGCAGCGAAAGCAGATGACGCAGCTCGTCCATGACCACCCTGATATGCCTCACGGCCTCTATGACGTTGCCCGTGCCGGGCTCTCCCTTGGTGCGTATCATGGCCGCGCCTTCGGCAATGCGCCGCAGCGCCTCGCCGAGATTGCGCGCGCCGCAGACGAAAGGAATGGTGAAATCATGCTTGTTCAAATGATAACGGTCGTCCGCAGGCGTGAGCACTTCGCTCTCGTCGATGTAATCCACGCCGAGCGACTCCAGAATCCTTGCTTCGGCCATGTGGCCTATGCGCACCTTGGCCATGACGGGTATGCTCACCGCCTTCATGATGCTTTTGACCACGGCAGGGTCCGCCATGCGCGCCACGCCTCCGGCCCTGCGTATGTCCGCCGGAACGCGCTCCAGCGCCATGACGGCGCAGGCGCCTGCCCTCTCGGCAATGACGGCCTGCTCAGGCGTGGTCACATCCATGATGACGCCGCCCTTCAACATTTCCGCAAGACCCGTCTTCAGTCGAATCGTTCCTTTTTCCATAATGAGCTCCTTTTGCCGGCCATTTTCCGAAAAGACGCCATCACGCCGCAAACAGGCCGGAACTTATTTCGGAATTAGGTCGTTTCCTTGCCTTTTTCTAGAAAATAAAGCAATACGGGGACAATTAATATTGTCATGCATGCAAGGGCGCATTGCTCATTTTCATGCCGTCCTGTTCCAGGATGAGACAACAGCCTCGAAGGATCCGATGAACGCAAACGATGACCGTCTGCGCAGACTGCGCGAACTCTATGAACACTCGGGCGCTCCCTGCCGCTATCAGCGCGTGGCCGAGGCGCTGGAAGAAAGCATACGACAGGGCACGTTCCGCCCCGGAGACGCCCTGCCCACACAGCGCGCTCTTGCCGCATGGCTCAACGTCACCACGGGAACGGCCACGCACGGCTATGCCGAAGCCGCAAAACGGGGACTCGTCACCGGCGTGACGGGACGGGGAAGCTTTGTTGCCGCCGCAGGCTCGGACGTGGACGTCATGCCTCCCCCCGCCCCGCTGCCCCCGGCCACGGCCTGGCCTGAAAGCCGTGACGACACGCCCGAATCGTGCGATGACGACGAGCCGCGCTGGAATCTCGGCTTCATCGCCCCCTTTGAAAGTCTGAATCCTTCCCTGCACGACGCGCTGAAACGGATGGTGACGCGAATGGATGACCGGGCCATGGCGGAGCTGCAAAGCTATCATCGCCCGGCAGGTCTGGAGAGGCATCGCGAAGCCGGTGCTCTGTGGGCACGGAGATACGGCGTGCCCGTGTCCGGCCGCGATCTTCTCGTATGCGCAGGCTCGCAGCATGCGCTCATGACGCTGCTCACCACGCTCTGCACGCCCGGCGATCGACTTGCCGTGGAAACGCTGAGCTATCCGCTGCTTCGTCAGCTTTCCTGGCGTCTGCGCCTGCCGCTGGTTCCCGTCCGCACCGACGCCTGCGGCATGCTGCCCGACGCGCTGGAAAACGCCTGCCGAAGCGGCGGCATGAAGGCCGTCTACCTCATGCCATCCTGCCGCAATCCCACGCTCACGCGCATGCCGGAGTCCCGTCGGAAAGAACTGGTGGAGGTCTGCCGCAAACACGACGTGCTCATCATTGAAGACGACGTGTACGCCCTTGCCATGAACGCACAGCCTGCACCGGCCTTTGCAGAACTTGCGCCCGAAAGAACTTGCTTCATCGCCGCCACCAGCGAAATACTCGGCGGCGGGCTGAGGGTGGCCTACCTGTGCCCGCCTCAGCACACGCTTGAAGAGCTTGAGCGCACCATCTCCCACACCATCTCCATGGTGCCTCCGCTCATGGCGGAACTTGCCTCTCAGTGGATAAGCGACGGCACGGCCGAAAAAACCCTGAAGGCAAAACGCGAGGAGGCCGCGTTCCGCAATGCCCTGGCCCGCAGCATTCTGGACGGTTTTCCCCTCATGTCCCGCAACAGCGGATTTTTCTGCTGGCTCCGCCTGCCCGAGGCATGGACGGGACGGAAGCTTGCGGCGGAAGCACGGAAACGGGGCGTGATCGTGGCCGAAGGCGAACATTTCCACATGGGACACAGCGTCGCGGAACACGGCGTGCGTCTTGCCCTCGGCGGCGTTGCGAGCCGTGAAGAGCTGGCCCTGGCCCTCGGCATCGTCAGGGAAATTCTGGAATCCTGAGTCTCGCTCGTCACAGCCGTCACATGGAGGACGGGACGGCATTGACGCGCTTCCCCCAGCCGTTATGATGACACGTCAACGTCCCAAGGAGAGAGAGGATATGATAACCGCAATACTTCTTTACTGTGTGCTCGGCGCAGTAGCCGGTCTTCTTGCCGGCCTTCTCGGCATAGGCGGCGGAGCCATAGTCGTGCCCATGCTCGTCTTTTCCTTCCAGTGGCTGAACATCTCGCCGGAAGTGGCCATGCACATGGCCATAGGCACCTCGTTCGGCAGCATCATGTTCACGTCCATTTCCAGCGCCATGGCTCATCACCGTCACGGCGGCGTGGACTGGCATGTCTTCCGCTGCATCGCTCTCGGCATTCTGGCGGGCACCTACGGCGGATCCTTCATCGCTGCCCGCATTCCCGCCCGCTATCTCCAGATGTTCTTTGTGGTGTTCCTCTATTACGTGGCCACCAACATGCTCTTGAACAAAAAGCCCAGCGCCAGCCGCACGCTGCCTGGCTTTGCCGGAATGACGGGCGCCGGCGTGGTCATCGGGGCCGTGTCCAGTCTCGTCGGCATCGGCGGCGGCACGCTCTCCGTGCCCTTCCTCGTCTGGCACAACATGGACATGCGCCGCGCCGTGGGCACCTCTGCGGCCATGGGCTTCCCCATCGCCTTTGCCGGATGTCTCGGCTTCGTGACCAACGGCTGGAACAATCCCGAGCTCCCGGCCTATGCGTTCGGCTATCTCTACCTTCCTGCCCTGGTAGGCATCGTGGCCGTCAGCATGCTCACGGCTCCCCTTGGAGCGAGCATTGCGCACAAGCTTCCGGTGCCGCAGCTCAAAAAATTCTTTGCCTGCTTCCTCTACGTCATCGCAACCAAGATGCTGCTTGACGTGCTGTAAAAACAGCCGCTCCAAAGACGGAACCTTGAAGGTTCCGTCTTTTTTTTTTGCGATGTTCGACTCAACAGTGCCGGACGAGTCTTGTAAGGACGGACCACGGGATGACCGATCCGTCTTTTCCGCATGATACGCCGACTCGGGCAGAACGCCCCGAAGACACAAAAAAAGGAACCGCCTCTTCTCTGGCGATTCCCTTTTTTTCATGGTCTTGATGTTTTCATATGTTTGCGTCCCGCGACGCGTCGAAGCGGATTTTCCGGCAATACGGCAACGCTCCCCCTGCATTTTTCTGCCGAAGGAACGCGATACCGCAACGCCGTTTACGCCTGCAGATCCGCAATGATGCGGTCGCACCAGCCGTCCACGTCATCCCGGCTGCCGTCATAGTCACCTTCCACCTTGAGCCCTTCTTCCATGATGACGGCCCCCAGACCGGAAAGTCTGTTTTCAATCACGTCCACGGCCCCGCAAAAATGCTCGAAGCTGCTGTCGCCGCTGGCAAAGCAGGCCGCTTTTTTGCCGTCTACGCCGATGGCATCGAAATTTTCAAAAAGCGTGTTGAAATCATCCTGCATTTCCACCTCGTCGGTGCCCCAGGCTGAACAGCCGAACAGCGCGGCGTCGTAACCGTTGCACAATCCCTCGGCCGTGGCGTCGGCGGCGTTCAGCACCGTCACGTCGAGACCGGCGTTGCCCATTCTTGCGCCGAGCGCTTCCGCAATGCCCGCGGTATTGCCTGTCGTCGAACCGTACACAATGAGAACCTTCATGTTTCTTCTCCAGTAAGGTCCTTCGGAAAACGAAGGCACAGGGCAGCTGCCCGTCTCCGGCCCCGTGCCGACGGCGGGCGGCCTTCGCTTCCAAAGGAGATGCGAGTCCGTTTTTTTTGCACGGCGGAGACTTGCCGTCTCTCTCCGCCGTGCACGACCAGGAGTATTCATCCCGCCCGAATACGGGATGAATGCAGGACCATAAATCTGGCCGGACCCTGCTGTGAGTCAGAAGCCCGGCTGGGGAATGTGTGGAAAGCCAGCTTTACGAGGTCGGTCAGGCTATGT
>NZ_CAJJIC010000005.1 GCF_905187505.1 uncultured Mailhella sp. | reverse complement strand
CCCCGTCTTGTCAAACACTTTTTTCCACTTTTTTCGATCTTTTTTGATTTTTATAGATAACTCTTTGATAATTCTTCATAAAAAAATCGACCGGGGATGACTCCCCGGTCGATTTTTCGGCCGTTTCCGCTCCTTTTCCCGTTTTTTGCCCCTTTTCCAGCCCTCCGGCCCGTCAAAAGACCTCGGGAAAAGCCCCTGACGATGCAAACGTGCTGCGGAAAGACGTTTTCCTCCGCAGCCGCTGTCCCGCCTTTCCTTGCTCCCGCGCCTCAGACGCTCCCTCCCCGTGCAGGCGGAGTGGTGACGACCCCCTGCCCCGCGGCCCAGAGAGCCACATCTTCCTTCCTTATGGCGGCGGCCATCATGCCCGGAAAGATATCCGGCGTACAGGCGAAGCAGGGAACGCCCAGAGCCGCAAGTTTCCCGGCAAGCTCTCTGTCGTAGAAGGGGCTGCCCTCATTGCTGAGCGCCAGCAGCGTTATGAACTGGACGCCGGACTGCACGAGCTCGCCGGCTCTCTGAAGAAGATTGCGCTCCACGCCCCCCTCATACAGATCGGAAATCAGCACCATGATGGTGTTGCGAGGATCGGTGATGAGAGACTGGCAGTAGCCCACGGCCCGGTTGATGTCGGTACCGCCGCCGAGCTGCACCCCGAAAAGCACGTCCACCGGATCGTGCATCTCCTCGGTAAGGTCGACCACCGACGTGTCGAAAACCACAAGACGGGTCTTCACCGCGGGCAGCGAGGCCATGACCGCACCGAATATGCTGGAATAGACGATGGAACTTGCCATGGAGCCGCTCTGGTCGATGCAGAGAACGACTTCCCGCTGCGGCCGGTGTGCCTTGCGGCCGTAGCCGATGAGCGTTTCCGGCACCAGGGTCCGGTATTCCTTCTGCCAGTGGCGCAGGTTTGCCCGAATGGTACGGTTCCAGTCTATTTCGGAAGCCCGAGGACGGCGATTCCGCACCGCCCGGTTGAGCGCGCCGCTCACGGCCGTGCGCATGGGCTCCTCAAGCTGCTTCAAAAGTCCGTCCACCACCTTGCGGACCACGATTCGCGCAGTCTCCCTCGTCTCCGGAGGAATGACGCCGTTCAGACTCATGAGCGTGGACACCAGATTCACGTCCGGCTGCACCGAGTCCAGCATTTCCGGCTGAAGCAGCATATCTTTAAGAGAAAGGCGGTCGAAGGCGTCCTTCTGCATGGCCCTCACCACGGTGGATGGAAAATATTTGCGGATGTCTCCGAGCCAGCGCGCCACGCGGGGAGAAGACGCCCCGCTGCCGCCGCGCAGCCCCTTGCCTCCGCTGCCGTTGTCGTAGAGCATGGAAAGCGCGTCGCTCATGCCCATATCTTCCGCGCTCAGCGAGACATCGGGACAGCAGCTTCTTGCCTCGTCTCCGAGCGCGAGCACCCAGCGCCGCATCCGTTCCTTGTCCAGTCCGTTATCCATGGGCATCCCGCTCCCGTGCGTCCGTGCCGTCGACGGCAAGACCGAGTATCGTTCTCAAAAAAGGCACAACAAGCGACGCGCGCTCTTCATCCCGCGCGCTCCTGCTTCCCGTCCCAGCCTGCCGGACGACGGGCGCACGGCGGGCCCTTTCCGCAAGCTGCCGACGCTCCGGTGCGGAAAAAGCCGTAAACGTCCGACGCAGCATGGGAAGCACGTTGACGAAGCGCTCGGCTGGAAGCGAAAGCAGCCACTCGTCCACCAGGCGCCACAAGACATCGTCGTGCAGCAGCACCATGGCGCTCTCCCCCAGAAAAGACGAAAGCCATGCCGCAGCGTTTTCCGGTTCGGATGCCGGAGACAGGGCAAGGCCCATAAGCGTCTCGACCTCCCCTGCGGAAAGAGACTCGTCGTCAAACAGAAGTCGAGCGCAAAGTCCGCGGATGACGGCGTGCACGCCGCTCTCTTCCGCCAGGAGTCTGGAGAGCGCCTGACGCCACATGAACGCAAGAGCCTCCCGGCCGATGAGACGCATGGCATCGTTTGCCGCACGCAGAGGAGCAAGAAGCTCCGCCGAACTTTCTTCGTTGAGACCGGAAAGCGCCGCGTGCAGCCCCACGGCCACGCGCGGGACCATGCCCTCCACCAGCGCGAGGACCATGCCCGCATCCGTGCCGCGCACGTCGCCGTATCTGGCCACGCGCACGAGCTCGGGAAGCGTGCGGACGAGCTGCAGCGTGTCCGTGGTAAGCGCCGCCTTTTCCGAAAGCGTGCGCACAAGACCTTCCACCGCCGGACCGAGATCGGCAAGAAGCGCCGCGTCCATGAGCCTTGCCAGCTCAGGGAGTCCGGCACGGGAAGCCAGATCCAGCACGCGGCGCACGGCGGCATCCTGTAGCGTGCTGCCCCACGAGCCTGCGTTGATGATGTCGACGATGAGCTTCGGCTCCCACTGCAGAAGCCACAATTCATGAAAGGTGCCCTTGCCTGCGCCTTCGCGCCTGTCCGTTCCCCAGGGAATGTCCAGAATGTTCATGCGGTGCAGCATGCGGCTGCGCTCAAGGTCCACGTCCCTGCGAAGATCGAGATCCAGCGTCTTCTGAGAAGCTTCCGGCTTAAGCCTGAGCTTTTTCTGAAGCCGCTCGATGTCCCTCTGAAGAGGCACGGCAGGCGCGCCTTCCGGTACCTGCCCCAGCCTTTCACCGGTAATGAGACGGCGCTCGACAAGACGCATGGGAGCTTCCTCGCCCATGCACACCACGGTCCGAAGGGCTTCGCGAAGCTCCGGCAGACCGGCCCCCGGGCGTTGTCTGAGCGCTGCAAGCGTTTCGGCGAGTCTTGCCGATTCAATGACGTGCGCAGGGGAGCAGTCCAACCCCTCTTCCCGGAACAGGCGCGCGGCCCGGGTAAGCCAGCTCACCACGCGGGACTCTTCGCCGCCCGCACGCCACAGGTGCTCATACCAGGCCGGAGACTCCACGCCCGCGCCGTAGCCGCTCCGCACACTGAGCCCCGCGTAGGTCCACGGCGCCCAGGTGGCGGCAACCTTCATTTTGGGCAGCCCCTTCAAAAGTGCGTTGTCGTCCCTGGCGGCGACCTTCGCTTCCAGGGCCGGCACATGCCAGGCGCCGCATACCACGGCGATGCGGGCAAATCCTTCCTTCTTCGTCCTGCGCAGACACGAACGCATATGAGCCTCGCGCAGCGCCTCCAGGCCTTCCGGACCGCCATGCTTTGCTTCACGTTCCTGCCGCACGGCAACCATGGCTTCGCGTATGGCTTCAAAAAGTTCCAGCCCGTCCAGCCTCTCCTCGACCATGTGATTCCACCAGTCCTCACCGCTCTCGTATCCTGCGGCGCGCCCCAGCCAGTCCAGAGGATCAGAGGCGTCGAACGGCTGCTCTTTCTCCGTTTCTTCCGCCTCTAAATCGCTTTCCTCCACGTCTCCGGACAAGGCTGACGCTTCTTCCGAAACCGCCGCGTCTGCAGGCGTCCCGCCTTCTCCGGCGCTCCGCTTCTCCTCGGCTTCGACCTTCTCTTCCGTCTGCGTCCCGGACTCGTCTTCCACCTTTTCCAGCGCGAAGCGCACGGCCATGGGAAGATCCATGAAGATCGCCGGAACGTTCCGTCCGAGCGCATGGCGCAGCGCCTGCCATTCCGGCGAAAATTCCGCAAAGGGATAGAAGGCCGCCCGTCTCGCGTCGTCTTCCGCATAGACGAGCAGCGCCACGGGAGGAATCATGGCCGAGTCGGCGGCAAGGGACAGCACGCTCCCGCCTTCGGGCGGGCCCTCAATGAGCAGCGCGTCCGGCTGCCACTCTTCAAGCGCACGAACAAGACTGCGGGCGCAGCCCGGCCCGTGATGCCGTATGCCGAATATGCGTATCTGCTTTGTGTCGTCCATGGGTCATTCCACGTCGCGACAGGCGCGGTACAGATCCTTCCAGTCGCCCCGTTCCTTCATGACGGTTTCAAGATACTCATGCCATATGACGCGATCCTGCACGGGATCCTTGACGACGGCGCCCACAAGACTGGCAGCCACGTCGGCGGCACGCAGGCTTCCGTCGCCGAAATGCGCCGCAAGGGCCATGCCGCTGTTGATGACGGATATGGCTTCCGCCGTGCTCAGCGTACCGGACGGCGTCTTCACCTTGAGCTTGCCGTCCTCGGTCTTTCCGTTGCGAAGTTCCCGGAAAATGCGCACCACGCGGCGCACTTCGGCAAGGGCGGGCGGCTCGGCGGGCAGTTCCAGGCTGCGGCCCATTTCCCGAACTCGCTTCTCCACGATGGCCACTTCCTCGTCTTCGCTCGCGGGAACCGGCAGCACCACGGTGTTGAAACGGCGTTTGAGCGCGGAGGAAAGTTCGTTCACGCCCTTGTCCCTGTTGTTGGCCGTAGCTATGACGTTGAAGCCGCGCACCGCCTGCACCTCTTCACCGAGCTCGGGAACGGGCAGAGACTTTTCCGAAAGAATGGTGATGAGCGTATCCTGCACGTCCGCGGGAATGCGGGTAAGCTCCTCCACGCGGGCGATGCGGCCTTCGGCCATGGCGCGCATGAGCGGGCTTTCCACGAGAGCCTGCCGGGAAGGGCCCTTGGCAAGAAGCTCGGCATAGTTCCAGCCGTAGCGCATCTGTTCCTCGCTCGTGCCGGCGGTGCCCTGAATGATGCGCGTGGAATCGCCGCTTATGGCTGCGGCCAGATGTTCCGAAACCCACGACTTGGCCGTGCCGGGCACGCCGTACAGAAGCAGCGCGCGATCGGTGGCCAGCGTGGCCACGGCGATTTCCATGAGTCGGCGGCTGCCTATGTATTTGGCCGACACCTCAAAGCCGTTGTCGAGCCTGCCGCCCATAAGATAGGTGCACACGGCAAAAGGGGACATCTGCCAGTTGGCGGGACGCGGATGCGTGTCGGCCTTCTTGAGTTCGTCCAGTTCCTCGGCAAACTGCTGCTCGGCGTGCTGCCGCAGAACGCGCGCGGCGTTTTTGCTCTCTTCGGTATTCATGGAATGTCCTCTGATGGTTGACGGTCAGGAAAAATACGCGCCGAGCGCCAGGCGCTGACGGGCAACGGCGGAAAAACGGTCGTAAACGTCCCGGTTCTGGTTGATGTCGGGCAGCGATTCCAGCATCTGCCGCGCCTTCTCAAGTTCCTCCACAGGCAGCACCATGGCCAGCTCGTCCACCACGTAGGCAAGAGCATAATCACGGCTTTTGGCCGACAGCATCCGGCTTTTCAGCACGGCGACGGCCTTTGCCCCCAGCGGGGAAGACATGCGGTACCCGAGTTCCCGCCTCGCGCGGATGTCCTGAAGAAGCTCCGTGAGCGATCCGGAGGAAAGCAGTCTTTCCCATTCCTCCTCGCGCTCCTCCCCTCCCAGCATGGAAGCAAGCGCGAAGACGTCGAGACTTCCGCCGGAAGAAGACGGCCACACGCCTCCGTTCTTCATGCCTTTCAGCATGACTCGCGCAAACGAGGCGTCGGCCGTGCGCAGCACGGCATCCCCCAGCGCCGTCTGAAGAGGTTCCCTCCATTCCGAACGATCAAAGAGCTCAAGCACCTTCTCCGCGCTTCTTCCCGTGCTCTGCGTCCACCACGAAGGCGGTACGGCCGCAGCCATCTGGTACAGCCATCCGGCACGCGGACCGAACCGAGAAAACGGCGACTTCTCGCTGATGAGGTCCGCCGCCCAGCTCTTGTCGTAGGTTTCGGGAGGCGTGATGAAGTCCGTCTTGTGCCCCATGCCCACGGCGGCGGCCGCCGCGCGGAACATTCCGGAAAGCGCCGACGGCGCAGGCTCGGACAAAAACGCCGCCATGCAGGCGCAAAGCCTTTCGCCCATGCGTTTCACGTAACGGCTTTCGGGCAGACGGGAAAGCAGGGATGCGGCCGTTCTTCTCACTTCACGGCTGCGATCTTTAAAAAGCAGTTTCTCCAGCAGGTCCTCGTCGTCCCCGCAGAGTCCGTGAACAAAAAGACCGAGCAGCGCATTGCGTTCGGATGCGTCCATGGACGAAAGGTCCTGCTCGAAGAGTTCTCTGGCCCATGCGGGCCTTGCCTTCCGCGCGGCAAGAAAAAAGGACTGACGCTGCATGGGACGACCGTGCTCCCAGGCCTCCATGTCCGGCCCCGCGTCGGAAGAGGAGGAGGCGAACATGCACCAGTCGGGATTCAGAGAGGCAAGCCACAGTCCGCGCGCACCCGCCGTACGGGCAAGAAGAGGACGGAGGACAGGATTGCTCCTGCCCATGACGAGCGCCGGAACAAGAAGCGAATGCGGCAGCACCATGTTCTTCCGCTCAAGGAGCGAGAGCGCCTCCCACTGAAGACGAAGCCGACTGCCGCGGAAAATCTCTCCGCACAGCTCCGTGACCGGCGCATCTTCCGGCAGCATTTCACGCGTTTCTTCGGGAGAGATCCCGGGAACCGTCAGATTATCTCCGGCCTTCTCGGGCAGATATCCCGCGCTCCCTCCGAGAAGAAGCACGCCCGCCCCGCGCAGAAGCGTGCGCGCGCAGGAGTCCGGCGAGGAGTCCGAGGCGTCGGCAAGTTCCCGAATGATCGACCCCGGGGGAAAATCCGCTTCGGAAAACGACGGCGGACGCCGGGCCGTGCCGAGCAGAGCGCAGGAACCGAACACACGAAGTCTGGAATCCATGACTTTCCTCCTCCGTCAGGATGGCGTCTGCGGGAAGAAGCCCACAGGAAAAAGCTCGCTGCCGTCCCATTCTCCGCAGATGATGAACGGATGCCCTCCGCCTGCGGCAAGCATTTTCCACCCCGCGTCATCGTCCACGGCAAGGGGAACAATACCGCCCCCTTCCGAAAGAAGCTGCCAGCGCTCACCCCCGCGAACAAGACGCGCGCCGCCGAAAAACAGCGGAAGCGGCGTCTGCCACGGACTGCCCGCCAGCCGCCGCGCCAGATCATGAAGCGCCTCTTCCAGAGAGAATGAGGGCAGCGGGCCGAACGGCTCGGGAACGGGAACATCGGCAACGACGGCCCGAAGCGGAGAGTCTCCGGGATAAAAGGAGAGCGTCATGCGAGCGCTGCCGCCGGGCAGGAACACAGGCTCAAAAGAACGGGTGCCGTGAGAAAAATCGAGAAGAAGCGCCATGCGTCCGCTTTCCCTTCCGAAGAGCCACACGCGACGCCGCCAGAGCCTGTCCTCTTCGGCCACGCTCACGCCGACGACGGCCCATACGTCAGAAACGCGGTCTTCCCCGGCCAGAACGGCATCCTTGTCGGGAAGATACCCCAGCGCGGAGCGCACATCCGCCTGCTGCCCGGGAGAAAGACTTGCCATGCGGGAAAACGCATCCGCAAGAAGCTGGATCATGCCCATTCTGCCGAGCAGCACGGCCGGCCAGTCCTCGCCGCCGTCCACGAGAGAGCCCATGCTCCGCAATCTTGCGGCCAGAGCGGGCATCTGCGCATCCACCATGCGGGCGGCAACTCTGTCCCAATCCTCATAATGTCCGGAAAGGGACGAAAATCCCTGCACGACCTGATCGTTCATCCAGCGGCAAAGCTCGTCGATGCCCGTGCTCATGCGCCCGAGCCTGGCGGCCTCCTTTTGAGGCGAGGCGGACGCGGAACCCTTTTTTCGCGTCCTGTTCTCTTCCTTTTTGGCGGCGCGCTGCCGCCTGCCTTCCAGCCATTCGCTCACCCATTCGGGGCGGTCGCCCCCGGCAAACGCCCCTTTCTGTCCGGCCAGGAGCAGAAGAAGCGCCAGCGCGTGCTTGCAGGGAATTTTTCGGCTGGGACAGGAGCAGGAACAGACCGGTCCCGAGAGGTCGACCTTCGTCTGATAGGGTTTCGATCCGCTGCCCTGACAAAGTCCCCAGACCGCCGCATCGTCAAAACCGAGCGTCTGCCATTTGCCCGGAGAGGCCAGAGAGCGCGCGGCTCTGACGGACGCCTCATCCGGCGCCATGGCAAGAACTGCGTCCACCGTGATGTCCATACGTTATCTCCCGAAGGAATCCGCGCATGCCGGGTGCGCGGCAGACGGTACACATGATATCCATCTGTAACGGCAGGAAATCATGGCGTCAAGGGCTGGAGGAAAACACGGAAGGCATGCGGTCCTGAGCAGAAGTCATCCGGCCCGGCCCCACGCTTGTTCCTTTTAGGAACAATGAGCGCAGGCTTTACAAGGACCACGCTCCCCGGCTACATCCTGATGTTGTTGCCGGGGAGCGCCTGCCGCAATCCGGTCCGGTCATCGGACAGAATGACACGTTTGCGCGAACACGTCCCTCCCCGCGAGGACCTGCGCTTTTCGACGTCATGTCTCAGACCGCCATCATCTTCACCTCTTTCGGACGCCCATCATGGAAAAGTCACCGGAAACACAGAAGGCTCTGGCCGTTCTTGAAAAATTCACCAGCGACCAGTGCTGCGGCAAGTGCATTTCCTGCCGGGAAGGCACAAGGCAGATGCAGCAGATTCTCGAGGACTCTCCGCTCCCCTCTCCTTCCGAGGAGGAGCTTGCCCTTCTCTCCGAGCTCGGCGCGCTCATAGACCACACCGCCCGCTGCGGACTCGGCAAAAGCATCGCGAGGCAGGTTCTTTCCGTTCTCGAACATCAGGGCGGAGAGGAGCGCGTCATCGAGGAATACCTGCCCGGTCCCTATCAGGAACTCATTTTCTTCGACATCGACCCCAAGCGCTGCAAGGGCTGCTCGAAATGCTCCCGCATCTGCCCGGTGCACGCCATAACGGGTGTCGTCAAGCAGCCTTTCGTCATCAATCATGAACTGTGCATCAAATGCGGCACCTGCATGATGAACTGCAAGTTCGGCGCCATTTCCATCAAGGACTGACAATCATGGGCAGCATGATCATCGACGGCATCCGCGTCGAATTCACCGATGAAACCAATGTGCTGACGGTCATACGCAAGGCGGGCATCGATCTGCCCACGCTCTGCTACGTTTCGGAACTTTCCGTGTACGGCGCCTGCCGTCTCTGCACGGTCAAGGACGACGAAGGCCGCTATTTTGCTTCCTGCACGGTACGCCCGCGCGACGGCATGAACATTCAGACCAACACGCCGGAGCTGCGCAGGTACCGCCGCACGCTTCTCGAGCTTCTTCTCGCCTCCCACGACCGCGACTGCACGGTATGCAACAAAAACGGAGACTGCCATCTGCAGAACCTGGCCGAGCGCATGGGCGTGCGGAAGATACGCTTCAAGAGCGCGCAGGAACGCCACGACGTGGACAACAGCTCCAACTGCATCGTGCGCACGCCGAGCAAGTGCATACTCTGCGGCGACTGCGTGCGCATGTGCGACAACATTCAGGCCGTGGACGCCCTGGACTTCGCCGGCAAGGGCGTGGCCACGCTGGTCACTCCCGCCTACAACCGCCGTCTGGCGGAAACCGACTGCGTGGGCTGCGGCCAGTGCCGCGTGGTCTGTCCCACGGGAGCCATCTCCATCAAGAGCACCGTGGACGAAGTGTGGGCCGCGCTCGCGGACCCGAAAAACAAGGTGGTGGCGCAGGTGGCTCCGGCCGTGCGCACGGCCATAGGCGACAGGTTCGGCTTCCCCGCCGGAAAGAACGTGATGAACCGCCTCGTCACGGTGATGCACCGTCTGGGATTCGAGGAAGTGTACGACACGGCCTTTGGGGCGGACCTCACCGTGACCGAAGAAAGCCGCGAGCTTGAGGCGCGTCTTGCCTCCGGCGAAAAGCTGCCTCTCTTCACGAGCTGCTGCCCGGCGTGGGTGCGCTTCTGCGAGAGGAAGCATCCGGAATTCATTCCCAATCTTTCCACCTGCCGCTCGCCCATGCAGATGTTCGGCGCGGTGCTGCGCGCCTGGGACGAGCAGTCGCCCGACGAAAAGGGACGCCGTCTCGTTTCCGTGGCCATCATGCCCTGCACGGCCAAGAAGGATGAGATACTCCGTCCCGAATCCCGCACGAACGGCAGGCAGGACGTGGACTATGTGCTCACCACTGAAGAGCTCATCGGCATGATACAGAGCTACGGCCTCACGCTGAACGGCGCGGACAAGGACGCGGCTGACATGCCCTTCGGCATCACCTCCGGCGCGGGCCTCATCTTCGGAACGAGCGGCGGCGTGACCGAGGCCGTGCTGCGCAACTTCATCGCCGGGCACAGCCGGCAGGAAATCGACGAGCTCAAGAAGGTGGGCGTGCGCGAAGAGCACGGCATACGGGAATTCAGCTTTCTCCACGGCGGCAGGACGATCCGCGCGGCCGTGGTCAGCGGTCTGCGCAACGCCGACATGGTGCTGAACGCCATTCGCGAAGGCGGCAAGAACTATGACTTCGTAGAGTTCATGGCCTGCCCCGGCGGCTGCATCATGGGCGGCGGCCAGCCGGTCTCCTCCCATGACAATCCGTTCCGGGCCCGCCGAGACTCCCTCTACGAGGCGGACATCAACATGCAGATAAAAAAGACCAGCGAAAACCCGCTGCTCGACACGCTCTATGCCACGCTGCTCAAGGGCAGGGAACACGAGCTTCTGCACAGGAACATGAGCGGCAACTAGGCCGAAGGCGCTTCTTTGGCCGACGTGCCGCCGGGCACGCGCCCCGGACAAGGTTCAACAAAGCCCTCTTTCCGCAACATGACGGGAAGAGGGCTTTCTGCGTGTCCGGGTCGGAAAAGCCGTGCCGAAAAGAGACGCGCGGAAAAAAGCCTCTGCCTTTTCGAGACCTCCTTCAAAACGACAGACGCCCGGTTCCCCTGCGGGATCCGGACGCCTGCAGCACTCGCCGAAAAAGTCTCACGACGCGGATTCCCACACCACGTCCGTTCTGCCGAAGCACTTTTCCAGAGACTTGTAACAGCGTTTCAGCCTCTCCTGCTCCACGGGGCAGGGCACGGAGGCTCGGACGAGCAGCGCAAGATTCTGATCCTTTCGGACGAACTTCGCGGAAACCACGGCCTGACGATGACTCTTGTCCATGCCCTCGGCCAGAGAAAGAAAGAGAGAAAGACAGCGCGCATGGACCAGCCAGTCCTCGGCCAGCGTGACGACGCAGCCCTTGTCCTTCTTGGAATAGCCGTACCGGTGATAGAGGGCGAGCGCCGCCATGAGCGACACCTCCTTCTGCGTAAAGCCGAGCATCTCGCTGTTCTGAATGAGATAATGACTGTGCACGTTGTGCTTCGTGAAGGAAATGAAGATGCCTATGTCGTGCAGCATCGCGGCATAATGAAGAAGCTCGCGCATTCTGGCCGGACCGCGATACAGACCGAGCTCCCGGGCGGAATCAAAAAGCATGAGCGCAAGCTTTGCCACGTGGCGGGAATGCACCTCCTCGAACCGGCACAGTCTCGCCAGGCGGAGCACGCTTTCGTCGCGCACGGAAAGCCTTCCCTTTTCCGGGAAAAGCCGGTCGAGATAATCGGCCAGTGCGCCGTCCCGAAGGCCGCGGCCGGAAACCCGCACGGAGTCGAAGTCCAGTTCCTCCATGATGGTCTGGAGTATGGCCGCGCCGGGAATAAGAATGCCTGTGCGGCGAGGATTCATGCCGGGCAGGGACATTCTGTCCTCTTCGTTGCGCTCGCAAAGCGCTCTGACCACGCGCCGAAGGGAACTGTAGCTCAGCAGCTCCGTCGTGTCGCCCGTCCTTCTTCCGCTTTCCCGTTCCATGGCCACGGCCATTTCCGCAAGGCTCTGTATGGTGCCGGAACTGCCCACAAGCTCGCCCGGACCCTGAGCCTCCATGCGCTGCAGGGGAAGCACGGCGTGATCGCGCACGTACTTCTGCATTTCCGCATACCGCTGGGGGCTCACCGTGCCCGCGCAGGGAAAAAGTCCGGCAAGGCGCACGGCGCCGAGCTTGAGGGACTCAAGTTCCAGAATGTTGCCGCCGCTCGCCACGGAAAGTTCGGTGCTTCCGCCGCCTATGTCGATGAACATCCGCTTTCCGGCAAAGGGTTCGAGCGCCACGGACACGCCGCGGCAGATGAGACGCGCCTCTTCCCTGCCGGAAATCACCGTGAAGTCGATTCCCGTTTCGCGGCGTATCTCGTCCATGAATTCCTGACCGTTCTCCGCGTCGCGCACGGCCGCCGTGGCCAGAGCCACCACCTCGTCCACGCCGTAGGAACGGCACATTCCGGCAAAGCCGCGCAGCGCGGCGATGGTACGCCGCATGGGCTCGGGCTGAAGCCTGTGTTCCTCAAAGGCACCCTCGCCGAGACGCACCATCTGCTTCACCTGATTGAGCACGCTGGTCACGCGGTTCTCGCCGATGCGCACGATCATCATGCGCAGGGAGTTCGAGCCAAGATCCATGATGGCGACGGTACGCACACCCGAAAAAGGCGCTTCAGAGGACATCCCTCTCTCCTTCCTTTCCCTGCTCGATGTCCAGTCTTCCTCCATACAGGCGCTCCAAAAGATCTCCCTTCTTCAACGCGCGACGACATTCCTTGCGGCAGGACTCCGCGCCGAAACAGAGCAGATGCACGCTTCTGCGGCGAAGCGTGACGCGCAGCTCCTCCACCGCGCCCCGGTGCCGATAATCAAGCCCGTCCGCAACCCGCAGCAGGGCGGCGCAGGCGCAAAGGCTCCGGCGCTCTTCCCGCGAAAGCGCGGCAAAGCGGCGATGCTTCATGCCCGGCCAGGCACGACGATGATAGCGCGCCAGAAGCGCCACGAGAGAACGATCGGAATCCGCCAGACCGAAGGAAAGGGAGAGCCGGTCGTTGCCTTCGATGATCTCCATGCTGCGCTTGTGATGACGGCGACGTCCCCCTGCGGCAAAACCGAGGTCGTGCCACAGAGCGGCCTGCGCCAGCAGTCTTGCCCAGCGGATGTCGAGCTCGAACCTGCGCGAAAGAGCCTCGAAGAGAAAAAGGGAAAGCGCCGCCACGTGACGACCATGATGCACCGCTTCAAGAAGCGCCGTGCCGGAAACCTCGCCGAGCCCTGCGCTCAGGCTCTCCTCCTCGGCGGAGTGCTCCTTCATCCACTGAAACATCTGCTCCACGGCGTTCTGCTCCAGCTCTTCGCAGAGAAGTTCGCCCCGGAGCAAGTCAAGCTCGCCGGGCACCCGCTCGGCGGAAGCGGAGGAAACTTTTCCGACCGCCTCGACCGCTCCGGGCTCTTCAGACAAAAAGGCCTCCGATGCGCCCCCGGACGTTCCGAAATCCGTGCTCACGCCGGTCTCTGCGCCTGAAATCGTCTCCTGACCTGCCCCGCACGCCGCCTCGGCAGAAATCTTTTCGGGAGCTTCCGCGTCTTCGGCAGAAACGTTTTCCTTCATGTCCGCAGCCGTGCGTTCCGCCATGTCTGCACGCCCCGTGCGGCTTCTTGTGCCGGACCTGCGGGTTCTGCCGCTCTTTCCTGCTGCCTTGACCATACGTTCCTCCATAAAAAATGACTCAGCGCTTCAGAAGAAGTTCCTGAGAGTTCACCGGCTCGCCGCCTTCCGCAGGATGCAGACGCACATAAGCGCCGCTGCTGCGCAGTTCCCAGGCCTGCATGTTGTCGGCAAGCTGGAGCCTGAGCACTCCGAGCAGGGTGCGGCGTATGTTCTCGTCGAGCACGGGCGCAAGCACTTCTATGCGACGGTCCAGGTTGCGGGACATCATGTCCGCGCTGCCCATGAACATGCAGGAGTCTCCGCCGTTGTGGAACCAGTACACGCGGGCATGCTCAAGAAAGCGCCCCACGATGGACCGTACCGTGATGTTCTCACTCACGCCCGGAAGTCCCGGAATGAGACAGCATATGCCGCGCACGATGAGGTTCACCTTCACGCCTGCCATGGATGCAGCATACAGCGCGCGGATGATCTTGCGGTCCACGAGCTGGTTGCATTTCATGATGATCTCGCCCTCGCCTCCGCGGGCGCAGACGGCGATTTCGTTCTGTATCTGTTCTATGAGCCTGCGACGCATGGCGCTCGGCGACACGAGAAGCTCGCGGTAATTGTCCTTTTCCGCATAACCCGTCATGACGTTGAAAAGATCGGCCATGTCGGCGCAGATATCGGGCTGACAGGTCAGAATGCCCATGTCGGTATACATTCTGGCCGTGGAGGCGTTGTAGTTGCCCGTGCCTATGTGGGCATAGCTCACCACGCCTTCTGCCTCGCGGCGCACCACAAGGCAGAGCTTGGCGTGAATCTTCATGCCCACGAAGCCGTACACCACGTTCACCCCCTCGCGCTCCAGCTCCTCCGCCCAGTTGATGTTGCGCTCTTCGTCGAAACGGGCCTTGAGTTCCACCACGGCCGTCACCTGCTTGCCGTGCCTGCGCGCTTCGATGAGCGAACGCACGATGGGCGAATCGTTGCCCACGCGGTAAAGCGTCTGCTTGATGGAAATGACGTCCGGGTCCTCGGCGGCCTTCTGCACGAAGTCCAGAACAGGAGTGAAGCTGTCGTAGGGGTGATGCAGAAACACATCCTGCTTATGAATGACGCGGAAAAGGCTGTCCGTCTGCAGGATGGCGGGCACCGCGGGACTGTGGCTCGGAATCTTGAGGCCGGGTCTGTCGAGTCCGTACAGGGACATGAACTGCGCAAAGGCCAGCGGCCCCTTCACCCGGTACACCTGGAAGGGCTTGAGCCCCAGATGCTTGATGAGAAATTCCGAAAGATCCGTGGACATGCCGCGCGCCGTCTCAAGGCGCACCACTCCGCCGAAGCGGCGCTGCTCCACCATGTCCTGCACGGCTTCAAGCAGATCGTCGCTGTCGTCCTCATCGATGTTGACGTCGGTATTTCTCGTAATGCGGAACAGCCCTGAATCCATCACCGTATAGCCGGGGAAGAGAAGGCCGAGATGTTCCTCGATGAGCTCCTCGAGAAGGAGAATGTCCGCGTCGCGGACGTTGGCCTTGAGCCCCAGCGACGCGTAGGTCTTGGCTTCCTTGTTGCGGGGAATGAAGATGAAGCGCGGCACGTTGCTCGGACAGCGCAGTCTTGCGAAGCGGGCGATGCCGTCCCTGCCCTGAAGACGGATGATGAAGTTCAGACTGAGGTTGGAAATGGTGGGGAAGGGATGCCCGGGATCAATGGCCTGCGGCGTGAGCACGGGATAGATCTCGTCGCGGAAATAGGCCAGCAGAAAACGCCGCTGCTTTTCCGTAAGCTCGTCATAGTGCACAAGGTGAACGTCTCTTTCCCGAAGCAGCGGAACAAGCTTCTTCTGCCAGTGCTCGCTGGCCATGGAAAGCAGGGCCGAAGCCTTGCGGCGTATTTCGGCAAGCTGACGCGCGGGCGTCATGCGGTCCGCCTCGGAGCTGGCGGCGCCCTCGCGGTACTGACGCAGCACCTTGGCCACGCGCACCATGAAGAACTCGTCAAGATTGTTGTAGAATATGGCAAGGAACTTGGTCTGTTCCAGAAGGGGGAGCCTCTCGTCCAGCGCCGTTTCAAGAACACGGGCGTTGAAATCGAGCCAGCTCAGTTCTCTGTTCAGGTAATAATCCTGCGCCGAGAGATCGATCTTCTTCTGACCTGTCGTCTGCTGCGTTTCCGAAGTCTTGTCTTTCTTTTCAGCCACGACTCATGCCTCCGCGTGCTGCTGTCCGGCCATGTGGTCGGCAATCTTTCTTGAACGATACGCCATTTGTTCTATGGCTCCAAGCACGTCGATGAACACGAGCCCGGATTCGGGAGAACAGTGACCGGAGCTGAGCCGGGAAGCATGGCTTGCCCGAAGCTGGGATTCCTGTTCGCGCACCCGGTCGGCCAGGCCGTCCAGCGCGGCCTTGTCCTTTTCGGTGAACGGTTCGGCGTCAAACACGGCCAGCGCAAGCCGGACGGACCTGCGCGTCTCATGGAAGAGGGAGCGCACTTCCTTCATGGCTTCGACAGAGAAATCATCGCCTCTCTTCTTGCGGTATTCATAAAAATCGATGAGCCGCTTTCCCTTGTCGCCTATGCGCTCAAGATCGCCCGCGCTCACCACGCAGGCCTCAAGCATTTCGGCGTCCTTTCCGTCAAGGCCGGTCTGCATGATGTCGGAGGCATAGCTGCGTATGGACTCTTCCAGTCCGTCCAGCTTCTCTTCCAGACGAAGCACTTCATCCTTTTCCTCTTCCTTATGTTCGAAGAACACCTTTTCCGTGCGGTCCAGAAGGTCGAGCACAATCTCTCCCATGTGCCTGCACTCATGCTTCACGGCGCTCACCGCCACCACGGGCGTGCGCTGGATGAGCAGCGGATCAAGGTACACGGCGTCCCGACGGTCGACGCGTTCGACATCGGGAATGATCTTGCGGATGAGCGCCGCGAAAGGCCGAACGAAGGGAAGGAACAGAAGCGTATTGCAAATGTTGAACATGGTATGAGCGTTGGCGATCTGATGCCCGATGGACGAGGAGGAAGCCTCGATGAAGCCTATCCACAGGGGCATGAGCGGCAGCCAGATGCACACGCCTATGACGTTGAACAGCACGTGCGCCGCACAGGCCTGACGGGCGGCCCGTCCCGTGCCGAGAGCGGCAAGCACGGCGGTGATCGTGGTGCCTATGTTGTCGCCGAAAATAATGGGTATGGCGGCTTCGAGGGGAAGCAGGCCCTGCACGCCGAGCGCGATGGTCAGGCCCACCGTGGCGGAGCTGGACTGCACGAGCAGCGTAAGGAACATGCCCGCGGCAAGACCGAGCAGCGGATTGTCGCTGAAGGCAAGGAAGATGTCCTGCCTGTCACGCAGAAAGGCCATGGAGCTTTCCATGGTCTGCATGCCTATGAAGAGCAGACCGAAGCCGAGCAGGCCTTCGCCCACGTGCTTGAGCTTTTTGGAGGAACACACGAAAATGAGCAGCACGCCGACGATCACGAACAGGTACGCCAGATCCTTGACCCGGAACGCCAGAATCTGCCCCGTGACGGTGGTGCCGATGTTGGCGCCCATGATGACGCCTATGGCCTGCATGAGATTCATGAGTCCGGCATCCACGAAGCTCACCGTCATGACGGTGGTGGCACTGCTGCTCTGGATGACCATGGTGACCGCCGTGCCCAAAAAAACGCCCATGACGGGCGTTTTCGTAAACATTCCTATGATGTTGCGCAGCCTCTCGCCGGCTACCATCTGCAGGGATTCACTGATGAGCTTGATGGCGTACAGAAAAATACCCACACCGCCGAGAAGCTGCATGGCTGTAAAAAACGACATACCCTTACTCCGTTGTCAGCTGTCTTATTGATTTCGGAGAAGAATGCCAGAGCCATGTGACATCAATATTACAGTCCTATGACATCCGAAGACACAATCAGTCCTCCGTGTCGGGCGCCGTCTCCCCGTCGCGCAGGGCCTGACAGTCTCGGCAGCACACGCATTCCGGTGCGGCGAGTATGCGGGAAAGCGGAATGAGCTCGCCGCAGTCCTCGCAGTATCTCTCGCCCCACGAGCCGCCGAGCGAAAGTCTGCGCAGCAGACTGAGTCTTCTTGCGCTGCGGTCCGCAAGAGCTCCGGCAAAGCGCACGGACTCCATATGCATGGCGTCGTCCAGCATGTCCGGCATGGCTTCGCCCTGAAAAAGTCCCTGCAGATACTGCAGTCTTTCCTGTTCCTCGGCAAGTTCCGCGTTCAGACGTTCAAGCGCTCTTGCTTCCATGATGCCCTCCGGGTGAAAGGTTCGGTCATGCGCCCGCTTCCATGAAACGGACCGGCCGTTTTTCCGTTCTCAAAAAGCCTAGCAGACCGCTTTTGAAAAAACGATGATACGCAGACGGAACCCGGCAACTTTATCACGCGTCCCCGTTCCGGCGCGAATCACGAAGCAGGATACCATGCCGGAAAAAAAGATACGTCACGCTCCGATGAACATTTCATGAAGATATGATGGCACAGTGCCGTCATGCTCCTGCGACAACGCCTCGCCGCAACGTCCATGCGATTCATTCCGGCTCCGGTCTGAACAAAAAGACATTTCCGGCTTGTCATTTTCTCATCCTTCTTATACTCTGTTGCGAACACTTTTTCTTTCAGGAGTCACGCATGTCCCAGCAGGCATCTTCCGATTCAGGCAAAGGCAGTGCCCGCGGCCTCTTTTCCGGCAACATAGGTTTCATTCTCGCCGTGGCCGGTTCTGCCGTAGGTCTTGGCAACATCTGGCGTTTTCCCTACCTCGCCGCCAAATACGGAGGAGGCATCTTCCTGCTGGTCTATCTCATTCTCATGCTCACTTTCGGCTATGCGCTCATCGTGGCCGAAACCAGCCTCGGCAGAAAGACCAGACTCAGTCCCGTGGGCGCCTACCGCGCCTTCGGTCAGATGAAGCGCAATCCCTTCCTCGTGTTCGGCGGCTGGATAAACGCCGTCGTCCCCATGCTCATTCTGCCCTACTACTGCCTCATCGGCGGCTGGATCATCAAATATCTGTTTGAATACGTGGTGGGCGACGTGACCCTCGTGGCCGGAGACGGATATTTCGGCAGCTTCATCTCCTCACCTTTTGAGCCCATCATCTGGAATCTCATCTTCCTCGGCTGCACCCTCGGCATCATCCTCAAGGGCGTGGAAGGCGGCATTGAACGCGCCTCGCGCGTCATGATGCCTCTGCTGCTCATTCTCGCCGTCATCGTGGCCGTGTACTCCATGACCCGTCCCGGAGCGGGCGCGGGCATCTACTACTATCTCGTGCCGGACTTCTCCAAATTCTCTATCATGACCGTGGTGGCCGCCTGCGGACAGCTCTTCTTCTCGCTGTCCATAGGCATGGGCATTCTCATCACCTACGGCTCCTACATGAAGAAGGACGTCAACGTCGAACAGGCCACCTACAGCATCGGCTTCATGGACACACTCGTGGCCACGCTGGCCGGCTTCATGATCATTCCCGCCGTGTTCGCCTTCTCCGGCGGCACCGCCGAGGCGCTGAACGCCGGCCCCTCGCTCATGTTCATCACCATACCCAAGATCTTTGAAAGCATGGACTTCGGCGGCATCATCGGCGCCGTGTTCTTCCTCATGGTGTTCTTTGCGGCGCTCACCTCGAGCATTTCCATCATGGAAACCTGCGTTTCCACCCTCACCGACGAACTCCACTGGTCGCGCAGAAAAAGCGCCCTGTTCATGACCTTTGAAGCCATCGCCCTCGGCGTGCCCTGCTCCCTCGGCTTCGGCGTGTGGGACTTCATCTCCATTGCCGGTCTCAGCATTCTCGACATGATGGACTTCCTTGCCAGCCTCATCCTCTGTCCTCTGGCCGCCATGCTCACCTGCCTGCTCATCGGCCGCATCGTGGGCATAGAAAACCTCATTTCCGAAGTGAAGATCTCCTCCGCCTTCCACGGCGAAAAAATCTTCCGCATCTGCATTTCCTGGCTGGCTCCCCTGCTGCTGCTCGTGGTGCTCGTCTCCTCCGTGGCTGCGACTCTCGGCATCATAAAGATATGACGACGCCTTTGCCGGAACCTTCCGGCAAACGCCGTCCGCATGAAAAAAGGGCCTTCGACACCGAAGGCCCTTTTTTCATGCCCCGCAGACCGCAAGGCCGCCCGTTCAAGAAGAAGTCCCGCCCCTCATCGGTAAAGCTCGGGAACCCGGTCGAAAAACACGGGTATGGTCTCCCTCATGCGCCGGACGGAGGAAAGCTCAAGTTCCGCTCCCGCAATTTCCTCCCTCTCTCCGGCATGGGCGAGCACCGTTCCGTCCGGGGCAATGATCATGGAACTTCCGGCAAAGGTCTCCGCACCCGAAGTTCCGCAGCGGTTGCAGGCCACCACGTACATCTCATTTTCCACGGCCCGGGCGCGCAGCAGGGTTTCCCAGTGATCCCGACGCACCGCCGGCCACTCGGCGCTGACAAAAAGAGCCTCCGCTCCGTTCACGGCAAGCGCCCGTATGAACTCGCAAAAGCGTATGTCGTAGCATATGGCCAGCGCGCAGCGCATCCCGCCCATGTCGAACAGACGCCGTTCACGCCCCGGAGCCAGGTACCTGTGTTCCTCCATGAGACAAAACAGATGCACCTTGTCATAGCCGGTCACATACCTGCCGTCCCGTTCGATGACCTGCGCCCTGTTGTACACGGCTCCATCCCTTTCAGAGAGCACGGAACCGCCCGCAAAGGCCACATGATATTCCCTCGCCAGAGCGCCGAGAAACGCCGCATCATCCCCGCCCATGGGAGAGGAAAGCCCGAGGGCCCGTTCAAGCTCGTATCCCGTGGACCAGAGCTCGGGCAGAATCAGGACGTCCGGCGGACATTCCGACGCCATGGCCTGCGCCGTCAGACGGCGCACCGCATTCCGGTTGGCTTCCCTGTTTCCCTTCACAACATCCATCTGCAGCAGGCATACCTTCATGAGCCCTCCTCCCGTCACGGTTCCCGACGCCCGTCCCGAAGACGGAACCGCCCCGTCGCATCACGCCTTGTCCTCCGCATGACCGGAAGCGGCGTGCTTTTTTTCGTGATAGACGTGCAGCCTCCGTCTCACTCTTTCATCCATGCGCCCCTTAAGCCAAAGCTGCGTGGCATTGAACACGTTCTGCGCGATGGAATAGGCGGCAAGCCCGACCACCACCAGCGGATCGAAATACTGAAAGGCCAGCCACATGGCCAGCATGAGATTCTTCTGGGCCAGCGCCTGACCGGCGGAAATGCGGTGATGATACAATCCGCCCACGAACTTGCCCACCAGAAACTGCAGCATGCACACAAGAACCCCGGAACCGGCAATCAGCGCCTCCATGCCGACGTCTTTTCTGCCGGGAGCAAGAAGCATGTCGAACGTGCTGCCCATGAGAATGAGTATCATGAGCACCCACAGATAGTAGGACACGCTCCCGTGACGGACAATGACGTTGCAGACGTTCGGGGCAAAGGCCTGAAGCAGAAGCGCGCAGACCAGAGGCAGAACGAGAATGGGCCCCACCTGAAACAGCACGGACATCATGGAAGCAAAAAAAGGCATGTCCACATGGCCGGGAGCCATCATCGGGACAAGAAGCGGCGCGGCCACAATGGACGAAAAGGTGCCGAGGAACACGTACGTCGCAAGGAACCCCACGCTGCCGCCCAGCATGCCGGTGATGGTGGCGGCCGCCGTCGCCGTGGGCACGAGCATGATGAGTCCCACGGTCTGCGCCGCAAGGTCGTTCCACTGCTCGAGAATCATGTAGAAAATCAGACTGCCGGCCATCTGCAGGCCAAGAAGAATGACGTGCAGTCTGTGAATGCGCACCGTTTTCAGGGACATTCCGCAGAACGTGAACAACAGCATCGCCATGAGCAGAAACGGCGAAAGCGGGGAAAAACGGGAAAAGAAGGCGTGGCCCAGGGCTCCGGTCACTATGGCTACAAGCAGTGCCCACTGCGTGAACAGGGCAAGAAGGCGATTCATGATGCATCTCCGAAAAAACGCTTTCCGAAGAACGCATCACAACCGTCCGTCGGAAACCTGTCTTTGAGCATAGGCGCAAAGCCCTTGCACGGCAACCATGCAGCAGTGAAACATTATTGTTCTTCATTCCGCAACGCATCGTCTGAGAAATGCCGCAGAAAGAGCATGGCTCTCCGGTGCTCCGCATCGGCATGACAAAAAAGTTTTTTCGTCCGTTGCCGTTCGCAATGTTCAGCCTCACGACGCACTCAATTACGGAAGAAAAATTCTCTGCTTTCAAACATTCAGAGCATCAATACGATCAATATCATTTATATTCATAAAAACATGGCAAAATACATATCTTGTATTCATCGACATTAAAAGCAAATTCATGTAAAAAACTATGATGCATACAAAATATTAAAAATATGTTGACACAGGCAAGATTATCATGACAATTGTTTCATGGAAATATTCATTCTTATAGTCCTCATCGTTCTGAACGGCATTTTTGCCATGTCCGAAATCGCGCTCGTCACGGCACGCAAGGCAAGGCTTTCGGTAAAAGCCTCCGCCGGAGACAAGTCGGCACAGGCGGCCATCCGCCTCGGCGAAAATCCCACCCGCTTTCTGTCCGCCATACAGATAGGCATCACCTCCATAGGTCTCCTGAGCGGCATCTTCGGCGAATCCGCACTCGCCGGTCCTCTTTCCGCCTGGATGCAGGAAAGCCTCGGCATTCCCTCTTCCACTTCAGGAATGCTGGCCACGGTGATCGTGGTCATTGCCGTCACCTATCTGTCCATTGTCGTCGGCGAGCTGGTGCCCAAACGGCTCGGACAGATCGCACCGGAAAGAATGGCCTGCCTCGTGGCCCGGCCCATGACGGCGCTGGCCACCATAAGCGCCCCCTTCGTGCTGCTTCTCTCCTGCTCCACCAGCCTCATTCTCCGTCTTCTCGGTGCCCGCCAGAATGACAGTCAGGCCGTCACGGAAGAGGAAATACAGGCCATGATCGATGAAGGCTCGGAAGCCGGAGCCATTGAAAGCCGTCAGCGCGACATGCTCCGCAACGTGTTCCGGCTCGACGACCGGCCGGTAAGTTCCATCATGGTTCCCCGGGCCGACATACGCTTTCTGGACACCACGCTGTCCCCGGAAGAAAATCTGAAAACGCTGGGCCGGTTCGAACACTCCTGGCTTCCCGTCTGCCGCGGGGGACTCGGCAATCTCACGGGCGTCATCCGCACCAATCAGGCTCTTCTGCTGTGCGCCGGAACGATGCCGGATGCGGAAACCTTCTCCCGTGAACTTGAGGAACAAAGCGTTCCTCCCGTTTTCGTGCCGGAAGCCCTCACCAGTCTGGAACTTCTGAAGCGCTTTCAGGAACAGCGGCTGCACATGGCCTTCATTGTGGACGAATACGGAACCCTGCAGGGCATCGTCACGCCGCGTGACCTTCTCAAGGTCATGGCCGGACAGATAGGCGACCCCCACGAAGACGCCTGGGCCGTGCAGCGGGAAAACGGCAGCTGGCTCATGGACGGAAGCATTCCCGTTCCCGAGCTGAAGGACAGACTCGGCATCCAGACCCTTCCCGACGAGGACAAGGGCTACTACACCATCCTGAGCGGAATGTTCATGTATCTCACCGGCCGCATTCCCCGGGAGGGCGATCATGTCACGTGGCAGGGCTGGCGCTTCGAGGTCGTGGACATGGACGGCAACATGGTGGACAAGATACTGGCGGAAAAACTGCCGGAAGAGAAAAAAGAACCGTCCGGGAGCTGACTATCCGCCTTTTCATGAACCGCATGCACAGGGCCGGGCCACGCGTCCGGCCTTTTTTCATGCCCCTCCGGCAAGAGGCTCCGCACTTCTTCCGGCAAGTCGCGGCCATGCCGCCCGCCTCTTTTGAGCAGCAAAAAACCGGCCGGTTCGTGGAGCGACGAGCCGGCCGGACTGAAAAGGGGAGTATGGAGGAGAAGAGTATGAGAATCTCTGGTTATCCAGGGGAGTCGACAACCTTCGACATCTCCCTTCTACATGAGCTGCAAAGAAAGTCACGTTTCAAACTGTTTCCCTTCATGAAATATTTTGCAAGAAAGACGCTGTGCCCATCTTTTCGAACCGCTCTCACTTGCGCACGGCGAGGCTTCTGTCATACACTTCAACGGAGCCGCGCCACGCGCCAAGCCAGGAGGACATCATGAAAAAAATAGGCATCATACGCTGTCAGCAGACGGAAGACATGTGCCCCGGCACCACGGACTTCAAATGCGCCGGAGCAGGCACCTTCGCCTTCGAACCCTTCGCTCCCTGCGAAGTGGTGGGCTTTGTGAGCTGCGGAGGCTGTCCGGGAAAAAGAGCCGTGGCCCGGGCGAAAATGCTGGTCGACCGCGGAGCCGAAGTCGTGTTTCTGGCGTCGTGCATCGGCAAGGGCAGACCCATCGACATGCCCTGCCCTCATGCCGCAGCCATGAAGGCCGCCATAGAAAAAAAGCTGGGCGACGCCGTGCCCGTCATAGACGGAACGCACGGCTAACTTTTCCCTTCCGACGAAAAAGACGCCTTCTTCCGCAAGAAAGGGCGACGGAATCCTCCGTCGCCCTTTCTTCATTCATGGTGGCACAGGCTGTCGTTTTCCCTTCCCTGAGCGGGAGGGCCCGACGCGCCTTTCTACGGCGTCACGCGAAGGTCATAGGCCCTGTTCAGGTCCAGATATCTGCGGGCCGTATCGCGCAGCGTTTTTGCGTCCACGGCCTTCATGGCCTCAAGGTTCTTCCGGCTGTAGTCAAGGTCATGACCGCTCAGGATGTTGGCCGCCCCCTCGCCAGCGCGCATGGCGCGGCTCTGCCTCGCGCGGTAGAAATCGGCCTCGGCCACGGCCTTGGCGCGATCCAGCGTTTCCTCGGGCAGCAGATTCTCATGCAGGTCGCGGACGATGGCTTCAAAGGTGGCCTTTGCCTTGTCCAGATTCTCAGGAGAGGCAATGATGCCGAACGCAAGGAAACCCGTATCCTTCCCGGACCAGTCCACGGGGAACACGGAATAACCGAGACTCTGCTTCTCACGAAGTTCCTGATAGAGCTTTCCGGTGAATCCGCCGAGGCACTCCGAAAGCAGACGCAGCGCCGGTCTGTCGGCCGTCTCCGACCCCGCGGTGGGGAAGAGCATGAGGTATACGGCCTGATTGCGGCCGGGCAGGGTCATGCTCCAGCTCTTCCGTTCGTTCCACGAAGGCGCTGAGCTTTCAAGCGCCTTTGCCGACGGCGCGGGAAGAGACTTTGCAAAGGCTTCCACCTCGGCACGATTGAAGTCTCCGGCCACGGAAAGCACCCACGGACGCATCTTCTGCCTGTTCCAGAATCCCTCCACGTCCTTTGCCGTGTACTTCGCCACCTCGGCAGGATCGCCTTCGGTTCTGTGGGCGTAGGCCCCCTTGCCGAACAGGAAATGACGCAGGTTGCGACCGAGCAGCCCCATGGCGCTCTGCTCGCTGCTCACGATGGAGGCTATCTGCTCGCGCTTCGCGCGCTCCACGTCCTCATCGCGGAAAGCAGGCTGTTCCAGCACTTCCTTCATGAGGGAGAACACCTCGGGCGCAAAGCGCGAGGGCGCATCCATCTGCACGCTGAACGAACGCAGGCCGCTTCCCGCCGAAAGCCCGGAGGCCCGGCCGGAAAGATAGACATTGATGTCGTTCAGACTGCGGTTCTTCGTACCCGTGGTGAGCACGGCCGCCGCAAGCGTGGCCAGACCTTCCTCGTCGTCGGCGGCCAGAAGCTCGCCGCCGGAGAAGCTGAGCGTGGCGGAAACATAGGGCAGAGAGCGATCGGGCAGAAGCACGAGCGTGCGGCCGTCCCCGAGCTTCATCACCTCAGGGCGCAGCGCCGCCGCCTTGTCCGCAGACGTAGAGGAGGAGACCGCCGTCCGTCCCGTCTCCGGCCAGCCCTGCACCACGGCGGCTCTGGCGCCGTCGTTGTCCACGACGGCGGCCTTGCCTTTTTCTCCCTGCGGCACGAGGGCGGACACGGTGAGCGCGTCGGGACGCAGCCAGGTGTCGATGACGGCCTGAATCTGCTCGCGTCCCACGCCGCGCACGGCCGCAAGATAGCGTTCTCCGCCCACGCTCGACGGATCGTAGAAATATTCCGAGCCCATGGTCTCGGCAATGTCGGCGATGTTCTCAAGGCCGCGCAGATAGCTGTCTTCCAGGTTCAGCCGCGCGCGGGCGATTTCCTCGTCGGTGAAGTCGGACGCCTTCAGGTCCGCCAGCGTCTTTCCCATGTCGCGCAGATAGTCCGCGACCTTGTCGGCATCAAGCTGAGCCAGAACGGCAAAGACTCCGGCTCTCTCAAAGCTCATGGCCGAGGCGCTCACGCTGTCCACCACGGACGTGTCGATGCGGTAGCGCTTCGGCAGAAGGGCCGTGTCGTCGCCGGACAGAAGATGCGCCAGCACGTCGGCCGCAGGCATGAGTTCATTCTTCATGCCCGGCAGAGGGAAGGTCAGAGACACGAAGGCCTTGTCCCAAGGGCCGGCCTGCACGTCGACCACCAGTCCCTGCGCAAGCGTGGCGGGATCAATGGAAGGCTCCACCTTGAGCACGTTGTGATTCTCGTACCCGCCGAACAGCGCCTTCGCCTCGGCGACGATCTCGGAAGCCTTCACGTCGCCGGCCACGGAAAGCACCATGTCGCGAGGGTCGTAGCGACGCTTTATGTAGTCGCGCATCATGTCGGGCGTCACGCCGCGAAGGGCCTCTTCCGTGCCGATGACGGGCGTTTCATAGGGCGTGCCCTTCAGAGTATGGGCAAGCGCCGTCTGAAAAAGCTTCGTCATGGGATTGTCGCCGCGCTGCTTCTTTTCGGCAATGACGACTTCCCGTTCCGCATCGAGATCGGCCTGCCTGAGCAGCGGGTCAAAGGCCAGATCGCGCACTGCGGTCATGGCGTCCTTCCACTTCGCGGCCGGAAGATCGGTCAGATACGTGGTCATGTCATAGGACGTATAGGCATTCATGGAGCCGCCGGCGTTCTCCACGCGCTTGTCCACGCCGGGGCCGCTGGTCTTGGATCCCTTGAACACCATATGCTCCAGAAGATGGCTCATGCCCGCTTCTTCGGGCTTTTCCCAGGCGGAACCGGCCTTCACGAAAAGACGCACCGACACCAGAGGAAACCGACTGTCTTCCCGGACAAGCACGGTCAGCCCGTTTTCCAGACGGAAGGTCTGCACGTCGGAAACTGCCTGCGCCGCTCCCGTTCCTCCGAGAGCAAGACAAAAGGCAAGCGCCACTCCGGCACAAAACTTAAAAAAACGCATAGTCACCTCGTATGCACATCCGGCATCTGCCGGAAGGTCATGTCGTGAAAAATGATGCGGCACGTCTGCCCCGGCGCACCGTCATCCGTTTTTTCTACCTGTGGCACACTCCTCTTTTTTGCGCCATAATTTTCCGGTCGTTTTTTCGTGACAAAGTATTGCAATGTCCACAGAAAATCCGTGCGACACTCCTTACTTCCGACCGGAAGGCGCCGCATTGGGCGTGCCCGTCATGGAAAGTAAAGCCGCAGGGCCTGCCCGGCAAGAGCATCGGTACGCTTTTCCCGGAAAAAGAAAGGGCCGCCCCCGAAGAAGGAAGCGGCCCGAGGCGTCTGAAGAAAAGGCGTCAGATGCGTACGCCGAGGCTCTTCACCACGAAGGAGGCGATCTTTTCGCGTTCCTTGTCCACCTCGCCGTCCTGCAGGGTGCGGTCGGCCTTGCGGAAGGTGATGCGGCAGGTGATGTTGCGCTCTTCGCCGCCCTTGGGCTCATACACGTCCAGAAGCTCCACGCTTTCCATGAGGTTCGTCTTCGCGCCGCGGACGGCGGCAAGCACGGCATCCACGTGCATGGAGCGGGGAGCGATGAAGGTGATGTCGCGACGCACGGCCGGGAACACAGGAAGGGCCTGGAACTGCGTCTTTCTGCCCTGAGAGGCGGCACGCAGAAGATCGAGGTCGAGATCGGCATACCACACGGCCTTGCGGGCCAGATAGGCGTCGGCCAGAGAAGGCTTGAGCCGACCCATGACACCGGCGACGGCACCGTCTTCCATCGTCATGCGAACGGCAGGAGCAAGATAGGGATGCTCCACCATGGCAAAAGACGGCACGGGAAGATGCAGGAAGGCAAAGAGCTTTTCCACGATGCCCTTCAAATCCACATAATCGAGATCCTCGTCCCTGTGGGCCCAGGCCTCGTCGTAGCGGGAGCCGTAGAGCACCACGGCAAGATGACGCACTTCCTTCACCGTGGTGTCGCTGGACGCATCCTGACAGAAGGCTTCGGCCACTTCAAAAAGGCGTATGCCCGTGGCGCCCTGCGCAATGTTGTGACGCACGTTCTGGAACAGACCGGGGGCAAGCTCGGTACGCAGCACGTCCTGCTCGGCGGTGAGCGGATTCATGATGTTCACGCGGCCTTCGGCAGGCAGTCCGAGGAAGTCGAGATCCTTGTTGCCTACGAAGCTGTAGTTCACGGCTTCGTTGAGGCCGAGGCCCGCGGCCCAGTTCTTCACGCGCATCATGAAGGCATGACGGCTTTCCGGAGCGCCGAAGGAAGAGAGTGTCTGCGGAATGGAAGGCAGCGTTTCGCCGAGATTGTCCACGCCCTTGAAGATGGCCACTTCCTCAATGAGATCGGCTTCGCGGGTGAGATCATAGCGCCAGCCGGGAGTCTTCACGCTCCACTCGTCTCCCGCGCTGCGGTCCACGGTGCAGCCGAGGCTCTCCAGCGTCTTCGCGCAGAACTCGTCGGTGAGCTCCACGCCGAGCAGATCTTCGGCGCGGCTGCGGCGGAAGCGGACCACGGGAGCCTGCCAGGGGCTCGGCGTGCACTCGCACACGCCGCGGCACACCTCGGCGCCGGACAGCTCGGCCATGAGCGCGGCCGCGCGATCCAGGGCAAAGGACATGTTGGTGGGATCCACGCCGCGCTCGTAGCGATAGGAAGCCTCGCTGGTCAGTCCGAGACGACGGGCCGTCATGCGGATGGAGCGGGGACGGAACACGGCGCATTCCAGGAACACGCTCTCGCTCTCGTCGGTGATCTCGGTTTCAAGACCGCCCATGACGCCGGCAAGGGCCACCGGCTTTTCCGCGTCGCAGATAAGGCCGTCGCCTTCCTTGAGAAGACGTTCCTGACCGTCGAGGGTGGTGAGCTTCTCACCATCCACGGCAGGACGCACGATGATGCGGCCACCCGCCAGCTTGTTGTGGTCAAAGGCGTGCAGGGGCTGACCGAGCTCCATGAGAATGTAGTTGGTCACGTCCACGAGGTTGGAGATGGCGCGCACGCCCACGCCGTGCAGACGGTAGCGCATCCAGGCGGGAGAGGGCTTGACCTTCGCGCCCTTCAGAATGCGGCCCATGTAGGAGGGGCAGAGACCGCCGTCCTTCACGTCCACGGGCACGGCACGGCTCATGTCCTCGCCCTTCTCTTCCAGATGGAAGGAAGGCATGGTCACGGGCAGGTTGAGATAGGCGCCCACAAGGCGGGCGAAGCCGTACACGGAAAGGCAGTCCGCACGGTTGGGCGTGATGCTGATGTCCAGCACTTCCTTGTCCAGCTCATAGGCGTCGACGAACTTTTCGCCGGGCATGACCTGACGGCCGGATCTGTTCTGTTCGGGCAGCACGAGGATGCCGGAATGATCGTCGGCAAGGCCGAGCTCGCGCTCGGAACAGATCATGCCGAAGGAAGGCACGCCGCGCAGCTTGGCCTTCTTCATGACGAGCCCGCCGGGAAGCGTCGAACCCACGGGAGCCACCACGACGAGCTGTCCGGCGGCCACGTTGGGCGCACCGCACACGATGTTGAGGGGTTCGCCCGCGCCCACGTCCACGGTGCATACATGAAGATGATCGGAATCGGGATGCGCCTCGCAGGTAAGCACGCGGCCGGTGACCACGCCTTCGATTTCCGCGTAGGGATGCACCACTTCTTCCAGTTCAAGGCCGAGCATGGTGAGCATGTCGCCCAGCTCTTCCGCCGTTCCCGTGTACGGGACAAATTCCTTCAGCCAATTGAAACTCAGCAGCATATGTTTTTTCTCCTCAGAGGATGAAACGTCATGGTCTTTCGGAAGTCCGCCCCGAAAGGGGCCTTCCCTCCCCGCTGCTCGCCGTCGGAGCGACGGGGCGCGGGAATCGGGGGAACAGGAGCGGAGACCGCCCTTTTCCCGACCACACCATTCTCCCTCTACGCAGGGAACTGATGGAGGAAGCGCACGTCGTTTTCAAAGTTCATGCGCAGATCGGTAAGTCCGTACTTCAGCATGGCAACGCGTTCCACGCCGAGGCCGAAGGCAAAGCCCGAAACCTCGTCGGGATTGTAGCCGACGGAAGCAAACACCGCCGGATCGACCATGCCGCTGCCGAGAATTTCAAGCCAGCCGGACCCCTTGCACACGCGGCAGGGCTGACCGTTCACATGGCCGTGACCGCCGCACTGCGTGCAGGACATGTCCACTTCCACGCTGGGCTCGGTAAAGGGGAAGAAGCTGGGACGGAAGCGCACGCGCGTCTTCTCGCCGAACACGGCGCGAACAAAGGCGGTCAGCGTGCCGCGCAGATCGGCCATGGTCACGTGCCTGTCCACGAGCAGGCCCTCGATCTGATGGAACATGGGCGTGTGGGTCACGTCGGAGTCGCGGCGGTACACCTTGCCTGGTCCGATGACGGCAAGCGGAGGCTTGCGGTTCATCATGGTGCGCACCTGCACGCAGGAGGTATGCGTGCGCAGCAGCACCTTGTCGGTAATGTACAGGGTGTCCTGCATGTCGCGGGCGGGATGCTCGGGGGGCATGTTGAGCGCTTCAAAGCAGTTGAAGTCGGTTTCCACCTCGGGGCCGCCGGCGATCTCGTAGCCCATGTGCTGAAACACGGAGCACACTTCCTGCATGGCCAGGGTAATGGGATGCAGAGATCCGTTCCAGAGGCTGCGGCCGGGCAGGCTGGGATCGAATCCGGCAAGGAAGGCTGCCTCCCTCTCCTCTTCCTGACGGGCGAGACGCTGTTCAAACAGCTCCACGAGACGCTGCTTCACCGCGTTGGCGGCCTGTCCGAAGGCGGGGCGCTGTTCGGGAGAAAGATCGCGCATGTGCGACATGAGTTCGGCAAGCTGCCCCTTGCGGCCGAGAAATTCCACGCGGGCCGCTTCCAGTTCCGCTTCGGACGAAATATGGTTCAAGCGTTCATCGAGCTTGCCGACCAGTCCATTCAATTGTTCAAGGAAATCCATGGCAAGGCCTTGTGGCAGGCAGCGCCTCAGGCGCGCCTGAATGAAAGATATGAAAAAGGGGGTGCAGAGCCAGGCCCTGCACCCCCACGGGGAAAAACTCCCCAAAAAGCTTCATCTGGTGCCTCGGGCCGCAAGGGCCGCGGGCTGTTCCGAAAAGGAAACTACGCCAGCTTGGACTTGGCCAGTTCGACGATGGCGGCGAAGTCGGCCTTTTCGCGCACGGCGAGGTCAGCGAGCATCTTGCGGTTGATTTCCACACCGGCAAGCTTCAGGCCGTTGACCAGACGGGAATAGGACAGGCCGTTGATGCGGGCGCCGGCGTTGATGCGCTGGATCCACAGGCGGCGGAAGGCGCGCTTGCGGAGCTTGCGGCCTTCAAAGGCATAATTCAGAGAACGTTCGACGGCTTCGCGGGCAATGCGGTACAGACGGCTGCGGCCGCCGCGGAAGCCCTTGGCCATATCCAGATATTTCTTGTGCCGACGATGGGCAGCAAGACCTCTCTTCACACGCATGGAAAATCCTCCACATTCAGTCCCGCGAGGCGGAGATCAGGCCAGCGGGAGTTGAGCCGCATACGCGGCGAAATTCGAAAAACTGCGCAACCTGCAGGGGCAGGACTTACGCGTAGGGCATGAGGCGCTTGACGGCCTTCAGGTTCGCGCTGTCGACGAGGGCGCCCTTGCCCAGACGGGCACGACGCTTGGCATCCTTCTTGGTGAGGATGTGGCGCAGGTTCTGACGACGACGACGGAACTTGCCGCTGCCGGTGGTGCTGAAACGCTTGGCGGCGGAACGGCTGGTCTTGATCTTGGGCATAACCAACTCCTTAGATATTCGTGACGCGCCGCAGGCGGCACGCACGATTTGGGCATCAGAAAGAACCGACTATGCAGCATTTTCGCATAATCTGCAAGCAAAAAATACAAGCCGGAGCGCGCACGACAACGCCCTGCGCCCTCTCGTCCGTTCCTTCCGGGGACGGAATGTTCCGTCCATCGCGGTGTCCCGCGAAAATTTCACCGGCACGGCGGGAAATTCCCGCCGTGCCGGAGGATGAACTACTTCTTGGGAAGAGGAATGAGCAGCATCTGAAGGGTACGGCCTTCGGCGCTGGGAGCCTGTTCGACCTTGCCCACATCGGCGGTGTCGGCGATGATCTTGGTCAGAATGGATTCGCCGCGGTCCTTGTGCACGATCTCGCGTCCGCGGAAGAACACCGTCACCTTGCAGCGGTCTCCGTCCGTGAGAAAACGACGAATGTGACGCAGCTTGGTCTCGTAGTCATGGTCGTCGGTCTTGGGACGAACCTTGATTTCCTTGATCTGCACCACGGTCTGGTTACGCTTGGCTTCCTTCTTCTTCTGCTGCTGTTCGTACTTGAACTTGCCGAAGTCCATGATGCGGCAGACGGGCGGTTCCGCATTGGCGGCCACTTCCACCAGGTCGTAGCCGGCCTCATGGGCCATGGCAATGGCATCGGAACAGGGAAGAATGCCAACCTGTTCACCTTCCGGACCAATCACCCGTACTTCACGGGCACGAATCTGCTCGTTGCGGCGCACGCCGTCCTGAGGCACGTCGCGGCGAGGTCTCATGTTAGGCGAAGCTATAGCTCATACCTCCACGTTTGAACGGTTCCTCACTGTCCGCCTTGATCATGGCGATCACATCTTCCACGGAACGGAAACCGATGTTCTCGCCGGAACGCAGACGGACGCTGAAGCCTCTGTCGGCCACTTCCTTGTCGCCCACCACGAGGACGTAGGGAATCTTGGCCATCTGGGCCTCGCGAATCTTGAAGCCCAGCTTTTCGTTGCGCAGATCGGTTTCCACACGGATACCGGCGGCGGCGAGGCTGGCCTTCATTTCCTTGACATAGTCCATCTGGGCGTCGGTCACGTTGACGATGCGGGCCTGCACGGGCGCGAGCCAGGCAGGGAAGGCACCGGCATAGTGCTCGGTAAGAACGCCGATGAAGCGTTCGAGGGATCCCAGAATGGCGCGGTGCAGCATGACGGGACGATGACGTTCGCCATCCTGACCGACATAGACGAGATCGAAGCGCTCAGGCAGGGTGAAGTCCACCTGAATGGTGGAAAGCTGCCATTCGCGGCCGATGGCGTCGGTGACCTTGATATCGATCTTCGGACCGTAGAAGGCGCCGTCGCCCTCGTTGATCTGATAGGGCTTGCCTTCCTTCTCCACGGCCTTGATGAGCGCGTTCGTGGCGTTTTCCCAGGCCTCGTCGGAGCCGATGCTGTCCTCGGGGCGGGTGGAAATGAAGATGCGGTACTTGAAGCCGAACAGATCCATGAGGTCAGCGGAAAGGTGCATGACGTTGATGATTTCGTCTTCAAGCTGTTCGGTGGTGCAGATGATGTGGGCATCGTCCTGCGTGAACTGACGCACGCGCAGAAGACCGTGCAGCGTGCCGGACTTTTCATGACGGTGCACCACGCCGAGCTCGAACATTCTCACGGGAAGGTCGCGGTAGCTGTGCAGGGTTTCGCCGTACATGAGCATATGGCCCACGCAGTTCATGGGCTTCACGCCGTGCACGTCGCCCTCGATTTCCGTGAAGTACATGTTTTCACGGTAGTGATCGTAGTGGCCGGAACGTTCCCACAGCTCGCGGCGCAGAATCTGCGGGCCGCGCACGAGCTCATAGCCGCGCTTGAGATGTTCGCGAACGAGGAAGTCTTCAAGAATGGTGCGGAGCATCATGCCCTTGGGCAGCCAGAAGGACATGCCGGGAGCCACGTCTTCATGGAAGGAGAACAGCCCGAGTTCCTTGCCGAGACGACGATGATCGCGTCTCTTGGCCTCCTCAAGGGCGTTCAGATATTCCTTGAGGGCCTTTTCGTCCGCAAAGGCCGTGCCGTAAATACGGGACAGCATGGGGTTCTTTTCGTCGCCGCGCCAGTAGGCGCCGGCCACGGAAAGCAGCTTGAAGGCCTTGATGGCGCCCGTGCCGGGAATGTGCGGTCCGCGGCAGAGATCAAGAAAATCGCCGCAGCGGTACAGAGACACGGAATCGGCGTCGATGCCCTCGATGATCTCCACCTTGTAGGTCTCGCCCTTGTCGCGGAACAGGGCGACGGCGTCGTCCTTCTTCACGACGGAACGCTCGAAGGGAACGTTCGCGGAGACGATGGCGTGCATTTCCTTTTCGATGGCTTCAAGGTCATCGTGGGAGAAGGGACGCGGCGTGTCGAAGTCGTAATAGAAGCCGGAGTCGATGGACGGGCCGATGGTGACCTTCACGCCGGGGAAAAGCTTCTGCACGGCGGCGGCCATGACATGGGAAGTGGAATGACGCAGCAGCTGAAGCCCTTCGGGGTCCTCAGCCGTCACGGGGGCGGCTTCCAGCGCATCGGCGGGCATTTCAGCAGAAAGATCGAGCAGCGTTTCCTTGTCTGCGGTCTTGACGCGGCAGGCAAGAGCGGCCTTGAACCGTTTGCCGGAAAGAGCCTGCTTCAGCACCTCGGCGCACGAAGCGCCGGCGGCGGCCTCAACCAACTTTCCTTCTACGGATATCTGCATGGGAAAACTCCAAAAAAATCACAGTTGACAAAACAAAAAAGAAAAGGGAGGCGCTGCCTCCCTTTCCGATGTTTTTTGTGGTAGGCACGAGCAGACTTGAACTGCTGACCCCTTCCGTGTCAAGGAAGTGCTCTGCCACCTGAGCTACGCGCCTTTATTGTTCGGTGAGGACGATTTTTATAGAGCTTTTCGCCCTTCGTCAAGCATTTTCTCCGAGATTTTTTCATTTTTCCCTCTTTCCCTCTCTTTTTCCGTCCCCGTCCTCTCCGCAGAACCGAGCGCCGCGCAAGTCAGAACAAAGCGCAATTCTTCCGTTTTTCCTCTCTTTTCCCGGAGGACGCGAGGAGCTCTCGAACGCTTGCGCCGCAGGCCTTTTCTGTCGTTCCGCTTCGGCGTCGGTGTTGCGAAGAGGTCATTCCTGTGCTAACAGCGCAAAAACGTACTTTATTAATGATGGAGGCATGACATGTCCGCAAAGGCCGCTGACTTTTCTCTCATTCTCAAACTTCTGGCCGGCATCGTGATAGGTTCCCTCATAGGAACGTATCTCGGCAACAACACGCAAAGTCCGCTGCATCACCTCATGGATGCCGTGGTTTCCCTGCGCTACATCTTCGGCCAGATCATCTTCTTCCTGGTGCCGCTCGTCATCGTGGGCTTCATCACCCCGGCCATCGTCCGTCTCGGTCAGAACGCCAGCAAAATTCTGTTCACGGCCGTGGCCATCGCCTACCTCTCCTCCATAGGCGCGGCCTTCTTCTCCACCATTTCCGGCTACATCATCATTCCCCATCTTTCCATCGCCACCTCCACGGAAACGCTGCGCAAGCTTCCCGAAATCGTGTTCCGACTCGACATTCCCCCGCTTTTCAGCGTGATGAGCGCCCTTGTTCTTGCGCTCTTCTTCGGCGTGGCCATCACCTGGACGAAGTCGGAAAACATGGCAAGGCTCTTTTCCGAGCTTGAGCGCGTCATGAGCTCCCTCGTCGTTCGCATCATGATTCCCATCCTGCCCTTCTTCGTGGGCATGTCCTTCCTCGGCCTCGCCTATGAGGGCTCTCTCAGTCTGCATCTGCCGGTGTTCATCTCCATGGTGCTCATCGTCATCGTGGGACACTTCATCTGGCTTGCCGTGCTCTACGGCATAGGCGGCGCGCTTTCCGGCCGCAATCCCTGGGAAGTGTTCCGCTACTACGCTCCCGCCTACCTCACCGCCGTAGGCACCATGTCCAGCGCAGCCACGCTTCCCGTGGCCCTCGAGTGCGCCCGCAAGTCACGCGTGCTCAGCAAGAACCTCGTGGAATTCATGATTCCCCTGGGCTCCACCGTGCATCTGTGCGGCTCCGTGCTCACGGAAACCTTCTTCTGCATGACCCTGCACCTCATGCTCTACGGCACGCTGCCGAGCGTCGGCGTCATGATTCTCTTCTGCCTGCTTCTCGGCATCTTTGCCGTGGGCGCTCCGGGCGTTCCCGGAGGCACCGTGGTGGCCTCCCTCGGCATCGTGACCGGCGTGCTCGGCTTCGACCAGAACGGCGTGGCCCTGCTCATCGCCATCTTCGCCCTTCAGGACAGCTTCGGCACGGCCTGCAACATCACGGGCGACGGTGCGCTCACGCTCATGCTCGAGGGCATATTCAACCGCAACGAGCAGCTCGGCGAACTCCAGCACAAGAACGAGGCATGACGCACATGAGCATGAACGAACAGGAACGCTCCGTTTTCATTTCCCTGCTTCACAAGGAAGTGGTCCCCGCGCTCGGCTGCACCGAGCCCATCGCCGTGGCGCTGTGCGCCGCGCGCGCAGCCGAAGAGCTCGGAAGAACGCCCGAACGCATGGACGTGGCCGTCAGCGCCAACCTTCTCAAGAACGGCATGGGCGTCATGGTTCCCGGCACGGGTGAAATGGGCCTCGGCGTGGCCGCCGCCGCAGGCGCGCTCGGCGGAAAAAGCGCGCTCGGACTGGAATGTCTCAGGGACATTTCCGAAGAAACGGCGGGCAAGGCCCGCGCCATGACGGCAGGAAACGCCGTGAACCTGCATCTGGCCGACAACGACCAGCTTCTCTATTGTCTCGTCACCGTCCATGCCGGGAGCGAAAACGCCGCCGCGGAGCTTGCGGGCAGTCACGACAACATCACCCGCGTATGGAAAAACGGAGCGCTCAGCTTTGCCAAGGAAGACGCCGACAGCGCCCCGGAAGGCTCCGACGCTCCCTGGCCCCTCACGCTGGCCAAAATCTATGAATTTGCCGTAACGGCTCCCCTTGAGGAAATCAGCTTCATTCTGGAAGCCGCGCGCATGAACCGCCGCGTGGCCGAAGAAGGACTCCGGCAGCAGTACGGCCTCGGCGTGGGCAAGATGATGGACACGCAGATACGCAATCACGTGCTGGCCGACGACCTGCCCACCTTCGCCACCAAGCTCACGGCCGCCGCGGCCGATGCGCGCATGGCGGGGGTCATGATGCCCGTCATGAGCAATTCCGGCAGCGGCAACCAGGGCATCACCTGCACCATGCCCGTGGTGGCCTGCGCCATACGCACCCAGGCCGACGACGAAAAGCTCGCTCGGGCTCTCATGGTGAGCCATCTCACCTCCATACACATCAAACATCACCTCGGCCGTCTCTCCGCCCACTGCGGAGCCATGGTGGCGGGCACGGCCTCGGCCTGCGGCATCGCCCTGCTGCTCGGCGGCGGTCTCAAGGACATGGAACGCACCGTGCGCAACATGGTAGGCAACGTGTCCGGCATGATATGCGACGGCGCCAAAAGCAGCTGCGCCCTCAAGGTGGCCACGGCCGTGGGCGCCGGCATTCAGGCCGTGCTTCTCGCTCTCGGCGGCACCGTGGTGCCCGGCAACGAGGGCATCGTGGACGACGACATAGAAGCCTGCATCGCAAACCTCGGCCGGCTCGGCTCCACGGGCATGAAGGAAGCCGACAAGGTCATTCTCGACATCATGCTTCACAAGTCCTGATGTCGCCGAATACGCGATTAATGCCATAAGAACAGATCATTGAATGAAAAAGGACGGAGCATCGAACTCCGTCCTTTTTCATGACATGAAACCGTCCTCTCCCTCGGGCAAAGCCGCGCGCTCCGCCTCCCTTCTCATCGTGCCGAATCCACCGATTCTCCTCACTCCTGCCGGCATATCGACCGGACACGCATTTTATAAAAAAATCAACCATAGAAAATAACTGAATATCCATAGAGAAATCTTATGTCCTGCCAGGAGGTCTGCCTTCTTTCTTCTGGACAAGGACAAACCGCTATTTTATCGTGAAAGGACTTTTTGCTGCTGCCCCGAAAGGCAGAAAAAACGCATCTTCTCATTTCTACAAGGACATATCCCTATGGGCATGACCGTAACTCAGAAAATACTGGCCGCGCACGCCGGACTGGAAAGCGTGACCGCAGGCCAGCTCATCGAAGCGAAGCTCGACGTGGTCATGGGCAACGACATCACCATAGCGCTGGCCGTTCCCGAATTCCGCAAGGCCGGAGCCGACAGGGTCTTCGACAAGGACAAGGTCGTGGTGGTGCTCGACCACTTCGCGCCGAACAAGGACATCAAGGCCGCCATGCAGTGCAAGGTGTGCCGCGAATTCGCCCGTGAAAACGAGCTCACCCACTTCTTCGACGTGGGACGCATGGGCATAGAGCACGCTCTTCTGCCCGAACAGGGCATCGTGGCTCCCGGCGAAGTCATCATCGGCGGCGATTCCCACACCTGCACCTACGGCGCGCTCGGCGCGTTCTCCACGGGCGTGGGCAGCACGGATCTCGCCATGGGCATGGCCACGGGCGAAAACTGGTTCAAGGTGCCGGCGGCCATACGCTTCAACCTTACCGGCAAGCCCGGCAAATGGGTCTGCGGCAAGGACGTCATGCTGCACATCATAGGACTCATAGGCGTGGACGGCGCGCTCTACCGCTCCATGGAATTTTCCGGCGACGGCGTGGCGAACCTCTCCATGGACGACCGCTTCTCCATGACCAACATGGCCATCGAGGCCGGCGCCAAGAACGCCACCTTCCCTGTGGACGACATCTGCCGCGCCTACCTTGAAAAGCACTGCAAGAAAAACTGGACGGCCTACGAGGCCGACCCCGACGCCGAGTACGAAAAGACCATCGACATCGATCTGTCCGCCATCCGTCCCACCGTCGCCTTCCCGCACCTGCCCTCCAACACCCGCACCATCGACGAGGTGGGCGAGGTAAAGCTCGATCAGGTGTTCATCGGCTCCTGCACCAACGGCAGAATGGAAGACATGGCCATGGCCGCAAGCATTCTCAAGGGACACAAAATAAGCGACAGCCTGCGCGTCATCGTCATTCCCGCCACGCCCTCCATTTACATGGAATGCATGGAAAAGGGATACATACGCACCTTCATGGAAGCCGGATGCGCGGTAAGCACGCCCACCTGCGGCGCGTGCCTCGGCGGTCACATGGGCATTCTCGCCGCGGGCGAAAAATGCCTCTCCACCACCAACCGCAACTTCGTGGGCCGCATGGGACACGTGGACTCGGAAGTCTATCTGTGCAGCCCGGCCGTGGCGGCCGCATCGGCCATAGCGGGCCGCATCGTCAGCCCTGAAACCATCATGGACAAGGAAGGAGAGGACTGATGCAGAACGCACGCGGCAAAGCCTTCGTTTTCGGCGACGACGTCAACACCGACGTCATTCTTCCCGGCAAGTACCTCAACGTGACCGACCCGAAGGAACTGGCCTCCCACTGCATGGAGTCGGAAGATCCCGACTTCGTGAAGAAGGTGTGCCCCGGCGACATCATGGTGGCGCACAAGAACTTCGGCTGCGGCTCCTCCCGCGAGCACGCACCGCTGTCCATCAAATATCTGGGCATTTCCTGCGTCATCGCTTCCACCTTCGCCCGCATCTTCTTCCGCAACGCGCTCAACATCGGTCTCCCCATTCTGGAATGCGATGAAGCCGTCCGGAACATCCATGAAGGCGACACGGTGAGCGTGGACTTTGAAAAGGGCGTCATCACCAACGAAAGCACGGGCAAAACCTTTCAGGCCGAACCCTTCCCGCCCTTCATGCAGAACCTCATCGCCTGCGGCGGTCTGGTGAACTACTCAAAGGCGAAAATAGAAAAGCTGCGCGCCTCGCGCTGAGCCTTCCGCCCGAACGCGGAACGCGCGAACGACTCGGAATACATTCAGGCATGAAACTCGAAGGCGCCGGAAACGGCGATTCGTCAACCTTTCTTCTTCATCCATAAAGGACATTGCCATGGCAACGTATCGCATCGCGGTCATTCCCGGCGACGGCATCGGCCCGGAAATCGTGACCGAAGCCCTCAAGGTTCTCGAAAAGGTCGGACAGAAGTTCGGCCATGAATTCATCTTCACCCATCTTCTCATGGGCGGCGCGGCCTACGACGCCGTGGGCACCTGCTTTCCCGAAGACACCGTGGAGGTCTGCAGGAAGAACGACGCCGTGCTGCTCGGCGCGGTGGGCGGTCCCAAGTGGGACAACCTGCCCGGCCCCGAGCGCCCCGAAAAGGCGCTCCTCAAGATCCGCGAAGGCCTCGGCCTGTACGCCAACCTGCGTCCCGCCATCATGCACAAGGCTCTGAGCGGCGCCTGCCCCATCAAGCATGAGAACATCGGCGACAGCATGGATCTCGTCATCGTGCGCGAGCTCACCGGCGGCATCTACTTCGGCGAGCACGGCTGGCGCGAAGGCAAGTACGGTCAGGAAGCCTACGACGTGGAACGCTACAGCGAAATGGAAATCCGCCGCATCGCCAAGGTAGCCTTCAACGCGGCCATGGCCCGCAAGAAGAACCTCGTGAGCGTGGACAAGTCCAACGTGCTCGAAACCTCGCGCCTGTGGAGACGCGTGGTCAACGAAATGAGCGCCGACTATCCCGAAGTGACCGTTTCCCACATGTACGTGGACAACGCGGCCATGCAGCTCGTGTACCGTCCCGGCCAGTTCGACGTGATTCTCACCTCGAACATGTTCGGCGACATCCTTTCCGATGAAGCCAGCATGATCACGGGCTCCCTCGGCATGCTGCCTTCCGCGAGCCTTGCCGACGGCTCCTTCGGTCTGTACGAACCGAGCCACGGCTCCGCTCCCGACATTGCGGGCAAAAACATCGCCAACCCGCTTGCCACCATTCTGTCCGTGTCCATGATGCTGCGCTACAGCTTCGGCCTGGAAAAGGAAGCCGCCGCCATCGACAACGCGGTCACCGCCGTGCTTGAAGCGGGCATCCGCACCTGCGACATCGCCGAAGCCGGCATCACCCCCGTGTCCACCACGGAAATGGGCAAGGCCGTCTGCGACAGAATCTGAGCGTAACTCCTTCTGACGACGAGGGCGCCGGAAACCAAGGTTTCCGGCGCCCTTTCTCTTCCTCTGCGGGGCATCAGCTCCCCGCTCCACAAGTCTCAATCCGACCACGGGGCCAGCGTGCCCTGCATGGTCTTGTTGAGCGTCTCATAAACGTCCTTCACGGGAATGTCCCGCACATCGTCGTTCACCTTCGACACCGCGGAAAAATTGAGGGGTCCGCGCGGCGTCCAGAGCTCTTCCGACCACGGATAGGTGATGGACACCGTGGGCACCCTGACGGCTCCGGCAAGATGCTGCGGCGACGAGGTGCACGTGACGAAGGCGTCGCACGTCTTCAGAAAGGCCGCCGTGTGCTGAAGTGATTTCTGCCCTATGAACTGATGCAGCCTCGGACTCTTCATGTCCCTGTAGGCCTCCAGCAGCGGCACGTCGCTCTCGCCCGCCACGATCCACACGTCGAGGTCGGCATTCTTTTCCAGAAGGACTCCGGTCAGCTCCACGAACTTTTCAATGGGCCAGCGCAGGCCGATCTTCTTGATGTTGCCTATGAATATGCCCACGCGGCGAAGGCCCGGGACTTTGGGATATCTGGCCTGAACGTCTCTTTCCACGGCTTCGGGCACGGTAAAGCGTATGCTTATGTCGGGGTGCTCGTCATGGGGAAGGTCGAATTCCGCCTCCAGCTCCCTCAGCATGACGCCTGAATAATGGCAGCCGTCCTCGGGGCGACCGCTCCACGGGGCGAGTCTTCCCGTATTGAGGGACCCCTTCCTCTTTCCCCTTGCCAGAGCGCAGAGCAGACGGAGCGTCTTCGACCTGCCGTTGAAGCTCACCACAAGGTCATGCGGCATAAGCAGCTTCGGCAGAAGCCGAAACCAGGAACGGACGGACTTCTTGTCATACAGAAACACATGATCCACGTCGGGATTGTCTTCCAGAGCCACGGCCCCCAGCGGACTTGCCACCACGTCCAGCACGGCGTCGGGATAAAGCCCGCGCAGACGATGAATCACGGGCGTGCTGACCAGCATGTCGCCTATGCGGTCGCTTCTCAGACAGAGTACATGAAACTTCTTCAAGCAGTCTGCTCCTTGTCGTAAGGCGCCGGCATGCCGGAGAAAGTCACTCTCCCTTCTTCATTTTCAAAAGACGCACCGTCTCCCCTACGAAGCGGACAACCGCTTCCCTCTCATCTGGACTCAGGGAACTGAGCATCTCGGTAAGACTTTGCGCCTGTGCCTGAACATCGGCGGAGCCGTCCTTGATAAGCTCGGACACCGTACAGCCGTAGATGTCGGCAAACTGCTGAAGTCTTTCAAGATTGAGCGCTATTCTCCCGCTTTCCATGCGGGATATGCTTTCCTTCTCGACGGAGAGGCGTTCCGCGACCTGAGACTGCGTAAGACCTGCGGCCTTTCTTCGACGCGCAATATTTTCCGCTGCTACCTTGGCTATGCTCCGCCTCGTCATGCTATCTCGCCTTACTGATGAAAATAGAAAAAATAAAGGATAACAGACTTTTCCGTATTAAAAATTAACATTGTATGTCATTTTTTAATGATATATAACGAAACTTCCTTTGATTTTTTCTTTGGTCAGTCTTTCATTCTCTTCAAGGAAAGAAGTATGTTTTTAAATAAAATCAGTAAGTTAAACTGGATTTTTCCCCGACGCTTCCTGCTTCTTGCCGCGTCGTCCTTTTTTCTCGTTCACCTGCTCTGGTTCATTCAGACGCCCGTGTGGTATCCGTTCCGCTGTTTTCTGAACGGGCTGCCCGTCACCATTTTTCTTTTTCTTCCGGCGCTGTTCTGGAGGCCTCTGGCGCGGATATGGCTTCCTGCCATGACCCTGCTTCTTCTTGTTCCTGCCGTACTTGCCGGCATGCATCTTTTCTATTATGAGGCCACCATCTCCCAGCAGTCCCTGTATGCCATCTTCGAAAGCAACGTCAGCGAATCCGTGGAGTTTCTGGCTTCACAGTTTTCCCTCTCAGCTCTTGTCTATCTGCTCGCGCTGCTTGCCCTGCCGCTGACGCTTCTCTGGAAAACCCTGAAGGCCGTCCGCAACGACGACTTCCGGGCGGCAAGAATACTCGGCGTTCTGCTTCTCGCTGCCGCCTGCGTGCTTCAGCTCACGGGCAAGCTCGACAGACTTGCCAAAGACAATCTTGCCGTCCAGCTCATCAGAAGCTGGGAGGCCTACAAGGCGAGTGCGGAGGATCTGGAACACTACATGCAAAAGGCCGCAACGCTTCGGGCTCCGAACGTCGTGGCCGAAGACGGCCCCGTCACGCTCGTCGTTCTCATAGGCGAATCCTCGAGCCGGCATCACTGGGGGCTCTACAACTATTTCCGGGACACCACTCCCGAACTCTCCTCCATGCAGAATGAGCTCTTCGTCTTCAGCGATGTCATAAGTCCCTTCGGAAGAACGACGCCCAGCGTCGTGGCCGCCCTTTCGTGCAGCGACGTGCCCGGAGTCGGCGAAATTCCCCTCGTCAACATCTTCCGGCAGGCAGGCTTCGAGACCATCTGGATGTCCAATCAGAGCACCATCGACGGAACGAACATGATAGTCCGGCTCATTTCCGGCGCCGACAGGGAAATCTATCTGAACAAGGGCGGAGATCAGGCCTATGCACGATCCTACGACTCCAAGATTCTCCCGGCTCTGGACGACGTTCTCTCAAAGGAAAGTCCTTCGGGCAAACGGGTCATTTTCGTGCATACCATGGGCTCCCACGTCAACTACGCCTCCCGATATCCCGACGCCTTCGACAAATTCACCTCCGGCGACGACATTCAGGAAAAGCCCTGGTTCACGGGAAAGGCGAAAAAGTACATCAACAATTACGACAACAGCATACTCTACACCGACCACATCATCGCTTCCGTCATCGAAAGGCTGCGTTCCGTGCCCGGCAGCGCGCTTCTCTTCTTTTCCGACCACGGCGAAGAAGTCTTCGACACAAGAAAGCATCACGGTCATCATGACTCCGTGGATTCCCGGTACTATGTGGACATTCCCTTCCTTATATGGCTGTCCCCGTCCTACAAAGAACGGATGACGGAACCGGAACGTGCACGCCTGAAACAGGCCCGGAACACGCCCTTCGTCAACGATGCCGCTCCCTACGTCATGCTCGACCTGTGCAGGATTTCCTTCACAAGCCCGCACCTGAAGGATTCTCCTCTCTCTGCAGACTTCGTGCGCCGTCCGCGTATCATCCACGGGGTGGACTACGACCGGCGCTATCCGGGCGACGCAGGCCTGAAGGAGCCGGTCACCGCTCCCTGAGGCTCCTCGTCAAAAGCGCCGGCCGTCTCTCTCCCGCAGACCGGCGCCGGATCAGGCCCGCGTAAAGGCTCCACGCCCGACGCGGGCTTTTTTCAAGGTCGTCCTTCAACGGCCGGAAATCCCTCCGCAGCGCACGACTTCCTGTACGTGGAATGTGCACGACATCTTCCCTCTTTTTCATAAAACATAGCGGAAAGGTAGGAATTTTTACCGACTCCGGCCTGCTGCGGCCTTGCCAAGACAGGACAAAAGGTTATCGTATATGACAGGCCCGCGCGGCCACATCATCCAAAGCGAGGACACCATGCCAGCATCCAGTGAAGACGCGCCCAGACCGAATCTCCAGGTTGCCGCCCGTGTGGAAGAACTTTTGCGGGAACAGCTTGAGGAGATGGGGGTGAACCCCCGCCGTCTCCAGCCCGAGGAAATCGCGGCAAACATGACCTGCCGCATCGCGCCGGACAACAGCATGACGTATTTGTGGAAGAATGAGCCCATCTTGTACGTCACGCCGGAAAAACGCGAACAGGACGGCGAGACTTCCGTTCTCTGGCGCATGTTCACCAAGGACGACATGCCCTCTTCCCCCGACCATTCGTGAGGTATCCCATGAACATTCTCGATACCATAGGACATACGCCGCTCATTTTTCTCGACAGCGTTTCCGCTCATCTTCCTGCGAAGATCCATGTGAAGTACGAAGCCCGCAACCCCGGCGGCTCCATAAAGGACAGAGCCGCGCTGGGATACATACGCGCCGCCCTCAAGGAAGGAAAGCTCGCCCCGGGCGGCACCGTGGTGGAAGCCACCAGCGGCAATCTCGGCATCGGACTTGCCGTGGTATGCGGCAAGATGGGGCTCAGGCTCATGCTCACCATGCCCGCTTCCGCCAGCAGGGAACGCATCGCCCTGCTTCGCGCCATGGGCGCCGAAGTGGTGCTCACCCCTGCGGAAGAAGGCATGCAGGGAGCCCAGGACAAGGTGGAGGAACTGCTCTCCACGCTGCCCGGAGCCTTCCGTCCCGATCAGTTCAGCAATCCCGTAGGCCCCCTCGTCCACTACGCGACCACGGGCGTGGAAATTCTGGAAGACTGCCGGAAGGAAGGCTTCATGCCTGCGGCCTTCGTGGCCGGCACCGGTTCCGGCGCCACGCTCATGGGCGTGAGCCGCAGACTGAAGGACAGCGTCGCCTCCATACAAAGCTTTGCCGTGGAACCTGCGGAATCGCCCGTGCTCTCCGAAGGCCGCAGCGGCGCTCACGGCATACAGGGCATAGGCGCGAACTTCGTGCCCGCCGTGTTCGACCGCTCCCTTGTCGACGGCATTCTCACCGTGAGCACCGAGGAAGCCATGGAAACGGCCCGCATGCTCATGCGTGACGAATCCATGAGCTGCGGCATCACCACCGGCGCCAACGTGCGCGCCGCCATGACTCTTGCCATGCGTCCCGAATTTGCGGGAAAGCATATCGTCACCGTTGCCCCCGACACGGGCGAACGTTACCTTTCCACTCCTCTTTTCAAGGACTGAGCTTCATGACCCCCTGCTTCCCCGCCCCAGACCAGGAACTGGCCCTCTCCCGCATGCGCGAGCTTGATGAAGTGACCGAGGCGCTGTGCCGTCCGGAATCGCTTTCCGCCGTGTTCAACGCCAAGGACTGCTCCACGCCCCTGCCTTCTCAGGAAGTGCTCAAAGAAGTGATGGAACGCCTCAAGGCCGTGCTTTTCCCCGGGTATTTCGGCCCCTCGCACGTGCACAGGGAATCGCTGCGCTACCATGTCGCCGCCAATCTCGATTCCATTTTCCGCCTGCTCAGCGAGCAGATCCGCCGCGGCGGCTGCTTCGCCTGCGCCGACTATGTGAACGACTGCCGCGGCTGTGACGTGGCCTCCAAGGAAATGGCCATGAAGTTCATGCAGCGCATCCCCGCCATACGCGACATGCTCGCCGAGGATGCCCGCGCCGCCTACGAGGGCGACCCTGCGGCCACGAGTCCCGGCGAAACGGTGTTCTGCTACCCCTCCATGCTCACCATGATCCATCACCGCATCGCCCATGAACTCTATGCCCTGCACGTGCCCATCATTCCCCGCATCATCGGCGAAATGGCCCATTCCCGCACGGGCATCGACATTCATCCCGGCGCGCAGATAGGCGAAAACTTCTTCATCGATCACGGCACCGGCGTGGTCATCGGCGAGACCTGCATTATCGGCAAGGGCTGCCGTCTGTATCAGGGCGTGACGCTCGGCGCGCTCTCCTTCTCCAAGAACGACGACGGATCGCTCGTCAAGGGCATACCGCGCCACCCCATTCTTGAAGATAATGTCACGGTGTACGCCGGAGCCTCCATTCTCGGCCGCATCACCATAGGCAAGGGATCGGTCATCGGCGGCAACGTGTGGCTCACGCACAGCGTGCCCGCAGGCAGCCGCATCGTGCAGAGCGGTCCCAAGGCCAAGCCCGGCGAATCCCTTACGGGCAAATGCGAAAAGAACACCGAAAAGAAAAAGGACTGATTTTCCGTCCTAACGACAGGGGCCCGGCCGAACGCCGGGCCTCTGTCGTTTTTCAGCGGAGCCGGATTCACGTTCCGAATCTCCCTGACCGGATCGATGCGAAGGACGATTCTCTCCGCAGCCCTCATTCCTGCGTTCCTCCGGCAGAGGTGCCTTCCGCATTACCGCCGCGTTGCCGCACCCGGGGCGCTGTCATGCTCCCGTCACACTTTCAGGCCATACTGCCCGCCAAAAGGAGCATCTCATGACAGCAGAAACCACTCTTCGCGTCGCCGTGGCCGGCGGCGGAAGCTGGGGAACGGCGCTTGCCCATGTTCTGGCCTCGGCCGGACACGACACGACCCTCGTCCTGCGGGACGAATCCGTGGCGCAGGCCGTCAATGCGCGGCACGAAAACCCGCGCTATCTTCCGGGGAAACCCGTGCACCCCGGCGTGAAGGCGTCGACCTCGCCGGAAGCGCTGCGCAGCATCGACCTTCTGGTGCTCGCCGTGCCCTGTCAGCATCAGCGAAGCTGGCTTGCCGCCATGAAAAGCGTCATTCCCTCTGGATGCATCGTCGTCAACGCCTCCAAAGGACTGGAAAACGGCACGAGCCTCACCATGAGTCATGTGGTTCTGGAAGAGCTCTCTGAACTTCATCCCCGCTATGCCGTGCTTTCCGGCCCCTCGTTTGCGGCGGAGGTCATGGACGGACAGCCTACGGCCGTAGTGCTCGGCTGCGAGGACGAAACGCTCGGAGCACGGCTTCGGGAAATCTTTTCCACGTCCTTCTTCCGCTGTTATTCCAGCACGGACGTCACGGGGGTGGAAACAGGCGGAGCGCTCAAGAACGTCATGGCCATCGCGGCGGGCATAGGAGACGGACTCGGCTTCGGCTCCAACGCCCGCGCGGCGCTCATCACCCGGGGACTGGCCGAGCTGTCCCGTCTCGGCACGGCCATGGGCGCAAGGCCTCTCACCTTCATGGGACTTTCCGGTCTCGGCGATCTCGTGCTCACCTGTACGGGCGGCCTTTCCCGAAACCGCCAGGTAGGCATACGGCTCGGCAGAGGGGAAAAACTGGGCGACATCGTCGCCTCCCTCGGCATGGTGGCCGAAGGCGTGAAAACGGCCGTGGCCGCGCGCGATCTGGCGCAGAGGCTCCACGTTTCCGTGCCCGTCACCGAAGCCATGTGCCGGGTGCTGCACGAAAATGCCGATCCGGCCGAGGCCGTGCGCAGCCTCATGGAGCGCCCGCTGAAGGAGGAATGAGTCCCGGGAAGCGCCCCCCATTTCCCGCCCCGCCGTGCACGCCGCGCGGATGCAAAAACGCTCCGGCGCAGCCGAGCCGACGTCCCCCTTCCGGTGCCGCGGCAAGGCCGGCATGTCTCAGGCATCCAGGAGACGCAGCAAAAAACGACGTGCGGAGCCTCGCCCTACCGTCCGGAGCTGGCGTTTTTCAGACGGGTGATGTTCCTGTGCGGAGGCTCGCCGAACAGCCGCTTGTATTCCCGGTTGAACTGCGTGGGGCTCTCATAGCCCACGGCAAGACCGGCGCTCGCCGCATCCACGCGCTCGGCAAGCATGAGTCTCTGCGCCTCAAAAAGGCGCAGCCTCTTGTGGAACTGCAGCGGACTCAGACTGGTCACCTCCTTGAAATGACGGTGGAAGGTGGACGTGGCCATGTTCACGCGGCGGGCCAGTTCCTCCACCTGAAGGGGCGAGCGGTAATTGTCACGCAGCCAGGTGACGGCCTGAGCTATCTGCATGCTCTGGGAGCCCAGCGTATGGAAGCGCCGCAGGAACTCTCCCTGCGGTCCGATGAGCATCCGGTAGTAGATTTCCCGGGTGATCATGGGCGCGAGCACGGGAATCTGCTCCGGCCTGTCCAGCAGTTCCGCCAGGCGCATGAAGGCGTCGAGCACCGACACGTCCACGTCGGCCACGGACACGCCGCGGAGCGTGCCTTCGGAGGCACTTCCGGCAGAAGGAGGCACTTCCGCAGCCAGTCTGGCCAGCATGAACTTGTCCACCTCCAGCGAAACACAAAGAAAGGGCGCCTCCTCCGTGCCGTCCATGACATAGAAGGAACTCGGCACGTCCACGCCCACGACAAGGCACTGTCCCTCGCCGTATATGTATTCCTCCGTGCCTATGACGGACTTCTTGCGCCCCTGAAGCATGACCCCTATGCAGGGATGGTACAGACTGTTTTCCAGCACCTCGTGTGCCAGACGCCGGGACATGGACAGCCCCGGAACCTCCGTCTGCATCCATCCGGTTTCCGGCATATGCCGCAGCACAAGATCCTTGAGACGGTCGTTGATTCGTTTCCATTCCCCCATGCGCACCTCCATGCGAGCTCCCGCGCCTTTCCTGCGCCGGGCCCGGATTCTTTCTCGAGCATGTGCCATGATACCGCCGACGCACTCGGCGAAACAGATACGATTTCTTCTTTTTCTTGCCTGATCCTCTCACTTCCCGTTCGCCATGTCCATTTTCGACAATGTCCGCGATTTCGGATACAAGGACCTGTCCCTGCAACTTCAATAAGGCCTTTGTCATGGAACTTTCCCTTGTCGTCATCGTCGTCTTGTGCCTGTTTTTCTTTCTTGCCGGGTTCGTGGATTCCGTGGCCGGAGGCGGCGGACTCATTTCCACGCCCGCCATGCTTCTGTGCGGCCTGCCGCCCCATGTCGCTCTCGGCACCGGAAAGTTCGCCAGCACTCTGGGTTCCCTCACCTCGCTGTGGACCTTTGCCCGCAACCACCTTGTCGTGCTGCGCATCGCTCCCGCAGGCTTCATTTCGGCCTTCATCGGAGGCATGGCCGGTTCCGCCCTCGCCATGCATGTGGACAGCGCCCTTCTCGGCAAGCTCCTCATCTTTCTTCTGCCCGTGGGCATGATCATTTCTCTGTTCTCCGGCAGACTCGTGAGCGAAGAAGGTGAACTGCCGGAAAAGCATCTCTTCACGCGCGTCGTCGTCATGGGATTCTTCATCGGCTCCTACGACGGATTCTTCGGGCCCGGCACGGGCAGCTTCTTCATCATCGCCCAGCATCTCGTGCTGCGCATGGGCCTCGTGCGCGCCTCGGCCACGGCCAAGGTGTTCAACCTCGCCTCCAACGCCGGAGCCTTCGCCATGTTCGCCTCCGGAGGCGTGGTGCTCTATGCCCTCGGCATTCCCTGCGCCGTGGCCAACATTCTCGGCAATCAGCTCGGCACGCATCTGGCCATACGCATCGGCACGCGCATGGTCAGAAACTTCCTCTACGTCACGCTCAGCCTGCTGCTCGTCTCCCTCATCTACCGCTTCTTTCTTGCCTGACGAATCTTCTCACCCCGTGAGGTCATTCCTCTCTGGACACGATTCCCGATTGCTGGCATTATCTTAACGATAACGTTTCCTATCAACACAAAGGAGCCCCATGCTCTTCATCGAGAAATGCAAGGAGTCCGTGATATCGGTGGTACCGATCGTCGTTCTCGTGCTCCTGCTTCATCTGACAGTCGCGCCCCTCGGCGACGCCCTGCCGAGATTTCTCGCGGGCGCCGTGCTCTTCATCATAGGTCTCGGCCTTTTTCTGGTCGGCGCCGACATCGGCGTTCTTCCCGTGGGCCAGAAGGTAGGCTCAACGCTTACCGGAAAACGCAATCTCAGTCTCATGCTGGCCGTGGGCTTCGTGGTGGGCTTCATCATCACCGTGGCCGAACCCGACGTGCAGGTGCTGGCCGCCCAGGTCACCGGCGTGGCCCCGGTCATCGCACCCATGGCGCTCGTGTGCATCATTGCCGCAGGCGTGGGCTTCTTCGTGGCCGTGGCCATGGGACGCATCATCTTTCAGCTTCCGCTCAAGCTGCTGCTGTTTCTCTGCTATGCCGCGGTGTTTCTCTGCGCGTCCTTCACGCCCGATCTCTTTCTTGGCATAGGCTTCGATGCCGGCGGCGCCACCACCGGCCCCATGACCGTGCCCTTCATCATGGCGCTCGGTGTGGGCGTGGCGGCGGTACGCGGCGGCAGCCGCGCCGGAGACGACAGCTTCGGCTTCGTGGGACTGGCTTCCGTGGGACCCATTCTCGCCGTGCTCATGCTCGGGCTCTTCGCCTCTCCCGCCGCGCCGGCCGTTTCCGCCGCCGCTGAGGAGGGAGCCTCCGGCCTTGCTGCGCACTTTCTGCGCCTGCTGCCCGAAGTCACGCACGAAGTGGCCATGGCCCTCGGTCCCCTTGCCGTGCTTTTTCTGCTCTTCCGACTCTTTCTCATCAAGCTTTCCCGCAGACAGACCCTGCGCATGATCATGGGCCTTGTCTACACCTTCTTCGGGGTCATTCTCTTCTTCCTCGGCGTGAAGGGCGGATTCATGCCCGCCGGAGACGCGCTCGGCGCGCTGCTCTCCAGCCCGGAAAACCGCTTTCTGCTCATTCCCGTGGCTCTCGTTCTCGGAGCCGTGGTGGTCTGCGCCGAGCCTGCCGTATGGATCCTCACCGAACAGGTGGAACAGGTTTCCGGCGGCGCCATCCGCCGTTCCCTCATGCTGGCGGCCCTTTCCGCCGGCGTTTCTCTGGCCGTGGGCATTGCCATGTACCGGGTCATTTCGGGCACAAGCCTGTGGTTCTTCCTCATTCCCGGCTACGCGGCGGCCATGCTGCTCATGCGCTTCTGCCCCAGAATGTTCACGGCCATCGCCTTCGACTCCGGCGGCGTGGCCTCCGGCCCCATGGCCTCAACCTTCATTCTCGCCTTCATGCTGGGCGTGTCCAAGGGCGTGGGCGGCAATCCCGCCGTGGACGCCTTCGGCGGCATCGCCATGATCGCCATGACTCCGCTCATCGCCATACAGCTTCTCGGCATCGTTTTCAGCCGCAGGACGGGAGATCGCTCATGAACAACCATTGCAACGAAAGCGCGGGCAAACTGCTCGTTGTCGTCATGGAAAGGCACAAATGCGACGCCGCCGTGGCGGCAGCCAGAAAGGCGGGAGCCCCAGGCGGCACCGTACTTATGGGACGCGGCACGGCACAGAACAAATGGCTGCGCATCCTCGGTCTTGACGACGTGGAAAAGGAACTTCTCTACGCGCTTTTGCCCTCAGCCCTCGTCCGCCCCGTCATGGAGGCCGTACGCAACGATCCGGCCCTGTCCAGAACCCGGGGCATCATGTTCACCATTGACGTCATCGAAGCATTCCGGCATCACGTCTCCGCGCCCGCCGTTCTTTCCCAGACTCAGGAGGACCTCATGTCTGACAACAGCCCGGAACAGTCCGGCTACGAACTTCTTTCCATCATCGTCAACAACGGCAATGCCGATCAGGTCATGGACGCCGCCAGAAGCGCCGGGGCCACGGGAGGCACGGTCATTCATGCGCGCGGCACGGCCCGCCCCGACGACGCCACGTTCTTCGGCATCACCATCGTCCCGGAAAAGGAGCTCGTCATGATCCTCAGCCCGAAGGACAAGAGCGACCGCATCATGGAAAGCATCAAGGCC